>NZ_CP084578.1:905166-1206888 GCF_020410885.1 Sulfurimonas sp. SWIR-19
ATAAATTTCAAAAGCGATATCTTCGGCTGTAAACTTTTTGTCTCTGAGTGAGGTAAGGTATTTTTTAAAATCACGTAAATCAAAGGTCTCACCACTGCTGGTAAAGTTGATGTAAATACTGCCTCTGTAAGGCTGCCCGCTTTGTGCGAGAAAGAGCAGTTCACGAGACATATACTGTATGTTTGTATTTTCTTTTACATGTAAAGGTGTTAATTGCATATTATCCTACTCTTTGCGGGTTGAGATTTCTGTTGAAAAATCTGTGTTTTTGTAACTCTTTGTATTTGTCTTCCTCTTTTGCATAGCTGAAAGTCGGATGAATGCTGATGTTGCCTCTGGGGTAAAAAAGCCCTATAACTTCAAGATATTTCGGCTGCATGAGTGCAACTAAATCTTTACCTATTTTGTTGACGACATCTTCATGAAATTCACCGCTGTTGATAAAACTGAAAAGGTAGAGTTTGAGTGATTTGCTCTCAACCATTTTCACATCGGGAATATAGTTAATAATGAGCGTGCCAAAATCCGGCTGATTTGTTTTGGGACATAAAGATGTGAATTCATCTGCATTGAGTGTCACCCAGTAGTCCATCTCTGGATGTACATTTTCAAAAGTCTCTAAAAGTTCAGGAGCATATTCATACTTATATTCTGTATGTCCGGCTCCAAGCTGGGCGACTTCTTTTGCTCGTTTTTCTTTATACTCTTTTTCATCCATTGTTAATCTCTTCTTCTTTTTCCTGAATCGTTAAAAGCTCTTCAACTTTTTGCTCATACAACGCTTCTATATCTGCGAGTTCTTTTGCAAGTTTGCTCAGACCTGTCTCTTCATAGCATTTTGGGTCTGAGAGGCAGTTGTTCTTTTCATCTATTTTTGCTTCTAGTTCTGCTATCTCGGCTGGAAGTTTTTCCAAAGCTATTTTTTCTTTAAAAGTAAGTTTGAGTGTTTTTGGTTTGGGCTTTACATGTAAAGGTGTTTTTTGTTCTTTGGTTGCTTCTTTTTCCATATCGCGAAGTTCTTGCACCTCTTTTTCAAGTTCCAAATACTCAGAATACTGCTGATGCGACTCTTCTATGGTTTTGTCAGGCTTAAAGATAAAGAGTTTTTTTGCAATCTTATCGACAAAATATCTGTCATGCGAAACAATGATAACAGCCCCTGCAAAATTTGTCAACTGCTCTTCGAGAATATTAATCGTAGGAATATCCAGATCATTTGTCGGTTCATCCAAAATGAGGATGTCAACATCCTGTGTAAAAAGCAGGGCAAGGGCAACACGGTTTTTTTCTCCGCCACTGAGAACGCCTATTTTTTTGTCTAAAAATTCACGCGGAAAAAGAAAGTTTTTAAGGTAGCCGTATACATGTAAATCACTGCCGCGTACATTGACACGGTCACCACCGTGGGGACAAAAAGTCTCTATGAGGTTTTTGTCGTCATCAAGCATCTCTCTGTGCTGGTCAAAATAGCCTACTTTGAATTCTCCGCGTTTTATCTTGCCGCCTGTCGGCTCTATGCGTCCAAGCAGCGCTTTTAACAGTGTTGATTTTCCACTGCCGTTTGGGCCGACAATGGCGATGACATCTTTTTGCAGTATGCGTGTTGTAAAACTGTGTAACAGCTCTTTGTCACCAAGTTTGAGACTTAAATCTTCTACTTCAAAAAGCATTTTTTGTTTGTTGACGCTTTTGTCACGGTTAAAATGTTTTGCCTCACGTTGGAGTTCTACAGACATTTTTCTAATTTTGGCAGGATTTGTTTTTGCCTCTTCGCGCAGTTGCATCAAACGCTCTTTGCGCCCTTCATTTCGTTTGAGCCTTGCACGCACCCCTCTGGCAAACCACTCATTTTCTCTTTTTAAAATGCCTAAAAGATTGTCATGCTGCTTTTGCAGGGTTCTGAGGTACTCCTCTTTTTGTGTGAGGTAGTCATTGTAGCCGCCTTTGTATTCACGCAAAACGCAGTCTTCGACTTCAACACTTTTTGTCGCAATACGGTCAATGAAATATCGGTCATGCGAGATAAAAACAAGAGTGAATTTTTCTTTGAGAATTAACTCTTCTAAAAATTCAACCATATAAACATCAAGGTGGTTCGTCGGTTCATCAAGCAAAAGCACATCCGGTTTTTGCAGCAGGAGCGAAGCAAGTGCCACACGCCGCTGTTCGCCTCCGCTTAAAAGCATAACAGGTTTATGCTCATAGGCTTTGAGCTGAAAATGCTGAATGATGCGTTCTATTTTATCATCCAGATTCCAGGCATTATGGTGCTCGATATAGCGTGAGAGTTTTTCATACTCTTCCAGGAGCAGTTTGTTTTCAAAATCTTCACTTAAAAGCAGTGAGAGTTCATTGTATCGCTCTTTTGCGGCATTGAGCTCTTGAAGACCTGCTTCTACAGCTTGGCGGACACTGTGTCCTTCTTCAAATGCCGGACGCTGATCGAGCATTTTGATTTCCAAATCATTTTTGATGATACGTTTTCCGCCATCAGGGGAGAGTGTCCCGTTGAGTATTTTCATCAAAGTTGACTTGCCACTGCCGTTTTTTCCGATGATGACTATACGCTCGCCTGCATCCACATGAAAGTCAACCTCAGTGAGAATTTTTTGTGCCGAATAGTGTTTGCTGATTTTTTGTAGATCAATTAATGCCATAATGTAGTTTACTTTTTAAAGAGATAATAGCATTTTGGTCATTAATAAGGGCTTATTTATTTTAATAGATTATAATCTTAGCATAGGAGCAGAATCATGTTACAGGTAATAGCCGAAATAAGAAAAAATGAACATCAGTATATGGAAGTTCTCAAAGAAGAAGGCAAGGAGTTTTTTTACAGAAAAGAGCGATATGGTACTGAGTTTTCCTTTATTGCTATATATTGTGAATGTAAAATTGCAATAGACTTTAACGAATTAAAAAAGAGATTAAGAAGTACTGACAAATTGATAACCCTCAATGATAAACTGCACTGTATCATTCTCGATTCTGTTGATGAAGAACATTATATTAAAGTGGCTGAAAATATAAACTACAATCTTTTGCACTTAAATACGAACAATGATTATTATCTTGGCACGGTACATTCCAAAGAGTATGAGGTAAAAGAGTGTTCAAATATGATATATGAACTGCTCTGCAGATTGGAAGATGCTTTAGAGAATAATTTAAAAAATATTGTTGTATATCAAGACTTCGTTATTTAAATTATAATATTATACGAACTCATTTAAACCCGAATTATGCAATAGAAAACAATAAGTAGGTTTTATGCTTGTGCCTTGGGTGCAATGATAGCGACTTTCTTAAGTTTTCTATTGCATAATCCGGGTTAAAGGATTTTATTTGGGTTTATTTATACATATTCATCTTATTGCTGCCATTGCCTGGATAGGCGGTTCTATATTTATGTTTATTTTAGGTGTTACACTGCTTGATAAAGAAAAACAACAACAGGTTTACCCGGTAATAGGGCCTATTTTCGGTTACTTTGAATTGGTTTCCATTGTTGTTTTACTGTTGACCGGTACTGTGATGATTGTTGATAATGGTTTGTACCATATGCTTTTGACGCATGATGATAATATTATCGTCCAGGAGTTACGCAAAAAACTCATAATTGTAGCTGTTATAATCGTGGCAACAATAGTTCATTTTTTTATTGCATTTCGCACAAACGGGAAAGAGCGAACAAAAATACAAAATATTTTGTCACGCGGAACTTCACTGCTCATATTTTTTTTAAATCTTTTTGTTCTGCATTATGCAATTATGATTCGCGCGATGCTTTAAGGACATAACTTTTTTGCCGTAAACCATTTGGCTATCCCTTCATCATTATAGTGATATTCTCTTTGAGAGAGGGGAATGACACTGTTTCTCATTTTAGCTCTTACAATGCCAACAACTATAAATGTAATCAACAAAGTAGCTCCTGCTATAAAATAATCATACATGTACCAGGCGATAAGGGCAGCCAATACTGGAGTAAACTGCAATAAAAATTTCAGTAAAAAAGCGATGATTTGACATTTTTTTGTCTTTAGAACAGGAGTAGGTTCTATTAAATCTATATAATCATTTTTCATTCAAACATTATAGCAAAATAAAAATATTATAAACTTGAGCTAAATTGACTAAAGAATATTGATAAAACTTGCAACTATTAACTTTTTTTGGTAAAATACTGTCAAATTTTAAAAAAGGATTACTATTATGGCTAAACATCAATTTCAAACAGAAGCAAATCAAATTTTACAACTTATGATTCATTCACTTTACTCCAACAAGGAGATTTTCCTTCGTGAACTTATTTCCAATGCATCGGATGCACTTGACAAACTCAATATGCTCGTTTTAACAAATGAAGCATACAAGGGCATCAAGTTTGATCCGAGAATAGATATCAAAAGAGACAAAGAGAAAAAAACATTGACTGTTTCAGATACCGGAATCGGTATGAATGAAGTAGATCTTTTGAATAATCTCGGAACAATTGCAAAATCAGGAACAAAGGCATTCTTGGAGAACCTGACAGGGGATCAAAAAGTAGATTCTAACCTGATTGGTCAGTTTGGTGTCGGTTTTTATGCTGCATTTATGGTGGCTGACACAGTTGAGGTCATCACGAAAAAAGCAGGAGAAGATCAGGCTTACAAATGGACGAGTACCGGAAACGGTGAATTTGAAGTAGAAGCAGCAACAAAAGAGGGACACGGAACAGAAATTATTCTTCACTTAAAAGAGGGTGAAGAAGAGTTTTTGGAAGAGTATCGCATAGAGGCTATTGTCAAAAAATACTCCAACCATATTCCGTTCCCGATTTTTATGGACAAAGAGAAGCATATTCCGGCTGTTACTGATGATGAGGGCAAAGAGACAGAGCCTGCACGCACTGAAATAGAAAATGTACAAATTAACTCTGCAAATGCACTCTGGACGATTTCTAAAAATGAATTAAAAGATGAAGATTATAAAGCTTTTTATGAAACACTTGCACATTCAAACGAAGAACCGCTAAAATGGATGCATCATAAAGCAGAAGGGGCTATAGAATACACGACACTCTTTTACATCCCAAGCAAGGCACCGATGGATATTTACAGAGTTGATTATCAGCCTGGTATCAAACTCTATATTAACCGTGTCTTTATTACAGATGATGACAAAGAACTGATGCCTACATACTTGCGTTTTTTACGCGGTGTGATTGATTCAAAAGATTTACCGTTAAATGTAAGTCGTGAAATTTTACAGTCAAATCCAGTGATGGCAAAAATCAAAAATGCTTCGGTGAAAAAAGTGCTTTCCGAGCTTGCAAAAATGATGAAAAAAGAGCCTGAAAAATATGACACATTCTATAAAGAGTTTGGAAATGTACTCAAAGAGGGACTCTATAATGACTTTGCAAATCGCGAAAAAATCTTAGAGTTGTTAAAATTTCACACACTCAATTCTGATGAAATGACAACTATAGAAGAGTTTGTCAAAAATGTGGATGAGGAAAAGAAAGAGATTTATTATCTTGCAAACAAAGGCTCTGTTGACATGCTTAAGCACTCTCCAGTCTTAGAGAAGTTTAAAGCACGCGGTATAGATGTATTGCTTCTCAATGAAGAGGTAGATACTATTATATTCCCGATGGTGACAGAATATAAAGAGTATAAACTTATTCCTGCATCAGATGCAAAATTTGAAGAGAGTGAAGAAGAGAAAAAGGCAAAAGAAGAACTTGAAAAAGAGTTTGAAGGCCTTGCAAAAGAGTTTAAAGAGACACTGGGTGAAGCTATAAAAGAAGTTGAAGTGACAACGGAGTTGACAGAATCTCCTGTTGCTCTGAAAATCGACAAAGAAGATCCTTCTTACATGATGGCACAGATGATGAAACAGATGGGTCAGGGCGGTGAAGTACCTGAGCCAGCACCAATTTTACAAATCAATCCTAAGCATGAACTGATTGCAAAATTAAAAGATTCTAGTGATCAGAATCTGATTGAAGATGCAGCGCATGTCTTGTTTGATCAGGCAAAACTCTTTGATGGCAGAGAACTTGATGATACTGCAGATTTTGCAATGAGACTCAACAGAATTATAGCAAAAGCATTATAACTTTTTTGGATGAGTGCAATCGTAGCACTCCTCCAAACTCTCTTCTTTTATTTTTATTTTTTATCTGTTTCACACAAATTATATGATATCTTATGATTATGTTAAAAAAATTAAAATTCTTTTTAAAACCATCGGACAGACAATCTGTTGATCAACTGCTGCATGAAGCCAAACGGGTATGCACTTTACTGGGAAGAGGTGTGTTGCGTGATCTGGAAATTGACGGTTACCGGTATGATATTTCGATTGCCGTACGCGAATTAGGATTAGACACAGAGCTGGTTTCCCAACTGGTTGATGATTATGTTGCTCAGGTCATTAAGGCAATTGTGCAGTTTGAGAGTTATTTGGCGGCACTTCAGGATTCACAGGACAATCATGACAATTTGGATTACACCCCATTGAGAGAGTTGGCACATAAAAATCTCGGTGTTGCAAGAAATTTACGCATAAAAGATGCAGAAATACTTCTTTATGAGTTAATGAAAAAAGACAACCTGGACTATTTACTTGCCTGTTTGGAGGCTTTAAAGGTTTGTGCCATCAAACTGAGTCCAAAGTGTGCTTATGATACACTTAAGCTTATTGAAGTGAAAAGTTCTTTGTAAATAAACAGTTATCTGTTTTTTAAGGAATGAGAAATCTGTTCAAGTTTTCCTTTTGGTTTGATAGATATTTTTTCTTCTTTTTTGTGTATAGGAAGAGCAAATGCCAAAAGTATAAATATAAATGAGAAAACAATTGCGCTTAAAGTAGTAAGGACAAGTTTAAGCTTAAAATCTTTCATACTGTTCCTTTAGGAGTTCTCTTTTTGCTCATTTGTCATATAAATCCAAAACTCTTTATGTGTATATCCTTTGTTGAGAAAAAAGAGCTGTAAAATTGTAACTCTGTAAAGAGTAACGAGCATTTTTGCATAAGGAATAAAAAGACTTAAGCGTATGAGTAATGGCTGTTCTTTGTCACCTTTGGATTCTATCATCTCTTTCATGCCGATATTGTTACTTAAATATACTCCAAACATAATTGAAAATACAAAATTCAAGATAAGACCAAAAATCACATAGGCCATAAAGTTCTGCTCGTACATACCTGCTATCATCTGAAAAACATCCTAATATTTTATCTGTTAAAACATTTTAGCTAAAAATTATTAGTGTTTAGTTTAAGTGATGAAATTAAGTCACCAAAAAGTAACAATTGCGCAGTAATTTAAAAATAAAGTTTTTTCAACAACTTTATTTAAACATCTTTATACTATACTAAGCCCACAAATTATGAATAAAGGGTAATTTTATGGAAGCAAACCTCATTATGGAGGGAGTTAAATTTATGTTTTTAGGAATGGGAACAGTGTTCGTGTTTCTAATTATAATGATTTTTTCAGTCAATCTGATGTCATTGATAATACATAAGTTTTTTCCTGAACCACAGGCAGCTGAAGAGACTGTTTCTGGGAATGCAACACAGCAACAACAAGACAAAAAAAAGATAATTGCAGCGATAACAGCTGCAATTGCACACCATAAACAAGGTTAAGGATTATAATGGCTAAGAAATTTATAGATGTAATGGATACAACTTTCAGGGATGGTTTCCAGTCAGTATTTGGCGGACGTGTATTGATGGAAGATTTTTTTCCGGCAGTAGAGGCCGCAAAAATGGCAGGTATCAACCACTTTGAATTTGGCGGGGGAGCAAGATTTCAATCATTATACTTTTATTTGAGAGAAGATGCATTTGAAATGATGGACAGGTTCCGTAAAGTTGTAGGTCCGGATGCAAATCTGCAGACACTTGCTCGGGGAGTAAATACTGTAATGCTCGATACCGGTTCAAAAGAACTGATAGACCTGCATGCAAAAATGTTTAAAAAACACGGAACAACGACAATCCGTAACTTTGATGCACTGAATGATGTGGAAAACCTGAAGTATTCAGCGGAAAGAATCAAACATCACGGCTTGAAACATGAAGCGGTTGTAACTATGATGGACTTGCCACCGGGGTGCCACGGTGCCCATAATGTTGAGTTTTATGAAAAAACACTTCGTGATATTATGGATAGCGGTCTTCCGTTTGACAGTATCTGTTTTAAAGATGCAAGCGGGACATCAAATCCTCAAAAAGTTTTTGAGACCATTACAATGGCAAGAAAACTTTTAGGGGATGACACACACATACGTCTGCATACACACGAGACTGCCGGTGTTTCTGTAGCGGCCTACATGGCTGCTCTTGAAGCGGGTGTTGACGGTATAGATATGGCGGCTTCTCCTGTGAGCGGTGGAACATCTCAGCCTGATATTTTGACAATGCTTCATGCGACAAAAGGAATGAATTACGACCTTGGCGGACTTGAACTTGGTAAAATTCTTACTTATGAAAAAGAGCTACAGTCATGCCTTAGTGACTATTTTATGCCGCCTGAAGCGACAATGGTTTCTCCTATTATTCCATTTTCGCCAATGCCTGGCGGTGCTTTGACTGCAAATACACAAATGATGCGTGATAACGGCATCATGGATAAATTTCCGGATGTAATTGCTGCAATGCAGGAAGTTGTAGAAAAAGGCGGTTACGGGACTTCTGTGACACCGGTTTCTCAGTTTTATTTTCAGCAGGCACTTAACAATGTAATGCAGGGGCCATGGAAAGCTATTGCTCCCGGTTATGGAAAAATGGTTTTAGGATACTTCGGAAAAACTCCGGTTGAACCGGATCCGGAGATTGTTAAAATTGCTTCAGAGCAGTTAAAACTTGAGCCGACAACAAAAAAAGCGCTTGATTTGGCAGATGCAGATCCTGCAAAATCTTTAGAGAGTTGGATTAACAGGCTTAAAGAAGAAGGTATAGAAATAACAGAAGAAAATATTTTTATAGCGGCTGCATGTCAGGAAAAAGGAATCACTTTCCTTAAAGGTGAAGGTGAATTAAACGTTCGTAAAATATCAGAAATGAAAAAAGAAACAGAAAAAGATTGTGAAGGAAGTTCAATGGGTAGCGGAAATTATACAGTAGTAGTAGATGGCCAAAAGTTTAGTGTTCAGGTAGCAGAGGGTGATGCGGATATTCAGGTAACAGCAGTCAATGGTGAGAGTGCTGCTCCATCAACAACTTCGGCAGCACCTGCTGTGTCAGGGAATGATGTAGAAATCAAAGCACTTCTTCCGGGTAATGTTTGGAAAATTGTTGCAAATCCGGGTCAAAGTGTTAACGAAGGTGACGTAATCATGATTTTAGAATCTATGAAAATGGAAATAGATGTTGTGGCACCTCGCGGTGGTGTTATTAAGTCTATTAATGTAGCTACAAACGATAAAGTTGTAGAAGGTCAAGTCGTAGCAGTATTAGGATAAGCGAATGAAAAAAATTGTACTTAAGTTTTTAGCTCTTATAATGCTCTTTGCATTCTCAAATGCAATGGCATCAGAGCATGCAACCGTTGCTCAAGAAGCACAATCAACACATAAAGAAGAAAACTATCATTCAAAACCGATGGGTGAAATGATAGTAAATTTTCTCAAATCAACAGGAGTTGTCGCTCTAGTAAATCCAAGAGATGATGAGATGAGTGCAACAGGAAAAAAGATGAGTAATTTTCATAAAGGCCTGGGCCGTGTAATTATGATTCTTATCGTCTTCCTGCTTTTTTATCTTGGAATTGCAAAAGGGTTTGAACCATTGTTGCTCTTGCCAATTGCCTTTGGCGGATTGCTGGCAAATATTCCTGTTGCCGGTATTGCAGGAGAGCATGGTTTCCTTGGTGTAATTTACAATATGGGACTTTCAAATGAGCTTTTTCCTATTATCATCTTTATGGGTGTCGGGGCAATGACTGATTTTGGTCCACTGCTCTCGAACCCTAAAACAGCACTGCTTGGAGGTGCGGCTCAGTTTGGTATATTTGGAACACTTGTTGGAGCGGTTGCTCTTGCGCATTACGGTTTTGTTGACTTTACTCTGCAGCAGGCTTCTGCAATTTCGATTATCGGTGGAGCGGATGGTCCTACATCTATCTTTATCGCAACAAAACTTGCTCCGGAACTGTTGGGGGCAATTGCGGTTGCCTCATACAGTTATATGGCAATGGTACCGATTATCCAGCCTCCTATTATGAAAGCACTGACAAGCGAAAAAGAGAGAAAGATTAAAATGACAACATTGCGTCATGTTTCTCGTCTGGAAAAACTTGTTTTCCCGATACTTGTCTTAATGCTGGCAATTTTGGTTTTACCGGAATCTACACCGCTTATCGGTGCATTTATGTTTGGTAATTTCTTAAAAGAATCAGGTGTTGTTGAGCGTTTGAATGATACATTGCAAAATGCCCTTATCAACATTACAACTATTTTCTTAGGATTAGGTGTCGGTTCGAAGCTTGCAGCTGATCAGTTCCTTGTACCTGAGACTCTGTTTATTATGGTTTTAGGAATTATTGCATTTTCTGTAGGAACTGCAGCAGGTGTATTGATGGCGAAATTTATGAATCTTTTCCCTGGTCACAAGATTAACCCGCTCATCGGTTCGGCAGGTGTTTCTGCTGTTCCGATGGCAGCACGTGTGTCAAATAAAGTCGGTATGGAATATGACCGTACAAATATGCTTTTAATGCATGCGATGGGTCCAAACGTGGCGGGAGTCATAGGTTCAGCCGTAGCAGCAGGTGTATTGATCTCTTTATTCCAATAATAATTAATCGGCAGGAAATTCAAAGCACCCCATTTACGCTTTAGCGACAGGGGTGTCGGCATTTAGTGCCAGAAGCGACGCAATTGTGTCGTTATCTTCTCATCGATGCAAATACTTCAAATTCCAATACTTTTTTCATAAATTTCTGTATTTAATTTTATATTATTTTTAAATAAAGAATTCATAGTTCAAATAATTATTTATTAAATTTGAAAATAATGCTGTTACAACTCGAAACAACAGCTAAGAATATTTATGCATAAGCATGAAATAAGGTTGCCATATTCAATAATATTCGCATAATTGTATCGAACAATTATATTTTTGAATATTCACTATGTAGAATAAATATATAATAAATTGTAACTAATTAAATCAGGCGAATAAGTGACAAATACAGAATTATTATCTATAACAAAAAAACTTACTGTTTTATATGCAGAAGATGACCTGGAGATGAGAAAAAGTACAACTACTTTATTGAAAAATTTTTTCTCTCATATTTATACTGCATTTGACGGTAGAGAAGCTCTGGAAATATATAATAACAATCTTGCGAATATTGATCTTGTGATTACAGATATCTTGATGCCACACTTAAACGGCATAGAACTTACAAAAGAAATATTATCTATAAATAAAGAACAAAAAATTATAGTTATATCTGCTTATAATGAAACAAGCTATTTTATTGAACTAATTAATACCGGAGCTGTTATAGGGTTTTTGCAAAAACCTATTAAACGTCAAGAATTATTGAATATTTTAACGACTGTATCTCTCTTTTATAAAGAGGAATATGAAACTACTATCCCACTGAAAGATGGATTTTTATGGAATAAAGAGCTTAAGAGACTTTTTTTAGAGGGTAAAGAGATTCCATTGAGTGCCAATGAAACTAAACTTTTAGATCTGTTTTTAAGCTATCCTAACACTGTCTTTTCTGCTATTGATTTGCACATTTATCTTTTTGAAGACACTAAAGAGTTTTCGGAAGATTCTATAAAAAGCTTTATTAAACGTCTCAGAAAAAAGATCCCTTTATCCTCAATACAAACACACAAAGATTTAGGTTATTCTCTGAGTATCTAGTTTTTGACACCTTCTTGACACTTCTCAATAATATAATTTGTCTAATAAAATTTTTTATTAGGATATTTTATGGAAATTCAAATGAAGCAAGATGAACTCATTGTCTCAAAAACAGACACAAAAGGGCGAATTACCTATGGTAATTTCTATTTTATTTCAATATCTGGCTATTCAGAACAAGAGTTACTCAATGCTCCGCATAATATTTTGCGTCATCCTGATATGCCTCGTGTTATCTTTAAACTTTTGTGGGATCGCATTCAAGCCAAAAAGTATATCAATGCTTATGTAAAGAACCTTACAAAAAATGGAGACTATTATTGGGTTTTTGCAAATGTGACTGCATCTTTAGACGTGCATGGAAACATTGTTGGCTACTATTCAGTTAGAAGAGCTCCATCAGTAAGAGGTATAAATATAATTGAAAAACTCTATAAAGAGTTGCGTCAAGCTGAAGCGAGCGGTGGAATAAGTGCTTCATTGAAAATATTGGAAAAACAATTACAACAAGAGGGGCAGAACTATGATGAATTTATTCTCAATCTTCAAAAATAAAAAAAGAAAAAGTGATGAAGCACTACTAGATCAGGTAAACAGTGTAATGGCAGACGCGGCAAACGGTAACCTTGAAAAAAGAGTTACCAATATTCCGCAAGATTCCAAATACTATAATATGGCATGGAATTATAATAATTTACTAGACCAGGTTGAAGCATTCATGCGTGACAGTGAAACTGCTATAAAGCTTGCAACCAATGGTGATAACAGTATCGTGATGTTTCAAGATGGATTTAAAGGTATATTTGCCCGTTCGGTTGAGCCGATAAATAAATCATTAGAGGGCATTAAGTCAGGAATACAGTTAAGAACACAGGGAAATCTTTCGAAAAAATTTAATGAAATCGGAGGCGGAAGTGTTGGCGGTGTTTTACAGGTTAAAAAAGATATAGAGTTTGGTAATGAGATATCCAAGACAATTTTACAAACATCAAAAGATACCAGCAAAGCATCACAGGATAGTATCCAATCGATAGAATCTGTTCAAAATAATTTTGAAAAACTTGATGAAAGTATAACTGAAACGGTAAAAGGGATTGATGCCCTCAATCAACAGTCATTAGAAATTTCTACCATTGTTGAATTGATTCAAGATATAGCAGAACAGACAAACCTGCTCGCACTCAATGCTGCGATAGAAGCCGCACGTGCCGGTGAACATGGTAGAGGTTTTGCCGTTGTTGCCGATGAAGTAAGAAAACTTGCAGAAAGAACACAAAAAGCTACAACAGAGATATCTATGACTATTTCAACTTTAAAACAGGAAACCAATGAAATATCAGAAGAGTCTGAGACAATGTATGAACTGGCAAAAGAGTCTCAAAAATATCTGGAGAGTTTATATACGACACTGCAAAGTTTTAACAGATCAGCAAAAGAAACTGCCGATAATGCAAATCATATTAACAATATTTTTCTTATATCCGTTGCTAAAATTGATCATATTGTTTTTAAATCAAAAGCGTATTCGACACTTTTAAGTCAGAATATTTCGGAACCGTTAGCAGATCATCTTTCATGCCGTTTTGGAAAATGGTATCTTAATGACGGTAAAGAGCAGTTTGGCAAAACAAAAGTGTATAACAAACTTGATGCTCATCACAAAGTAGTCCATGACTCTGCCATAAAAAACATGAAGTTTGCCAAGAGTAAAACAGCACTTTTCCCAGAAAACACAGAAGAGATTATTAAAAATTTTACCGTTATGGAAAATGCAAGTAACGAGCTTTTTCATTTACTTGATTTAATGATAGAGGAGTAAAAGAGTGCCACTGCAGGAGTTGCAAAATTACGCAAAAGAACTTCACTTGCTTTTTGTCGAAGATGATGTAGATGCGCGAACAAGTACATCGGAAATGTTGAAAAATATCTTTACCCATATTACAGTTGTTACAAACGGACAGGAAGGGATAGAAAAATTTCAAAATAAAAAATTTCATATAATTATTACAGATATCAATATGCCTGTAATGAATGGTCTTGATATGATAGAAAAAATTCGCCAACAAGATATAAAAATTCCAATCTTCATATTATCTGCCTATAGTGATGCAGAATATATTTTACGAGCGATTCAACTTGGGATAGACGGATTTATTATAAAACCGCTTATCTATCAACAGTTTCTTACAGTTTTAAAAAAAGCATTGGAAAAGATTCATCTAGAGACACTTGCTAAAAATTATCAAGAACAGCTTGAAAGAGAAATTAAAAAACAAACGCAGGAGTTGAGGCATAAGCTATATTTTGATGATTTAACCGGTTTGTGTAACCGCTATGCTCTGTTTGAAGATTTAAAAAAAATTACTGTACCAATTATTTTTATTATAGATATCAATGGATTTAAATCTATTAATGAAATTTATGGCGCAGAGACTGGTTCTTTTGTATTACAAGAGTTTGCACATTTTTTACAAAATTTTACTGCAGCTGAAAATTATAAAACATATAGAATTTCGGCAGATGAGTTTGTTGTTTTGGATGACTGTGAATATATTGATTTTGAAAAATATGAAACTTTTCTACAAGACTTCTTCAGAGAGTTTGCATCTTTTCGGGTTGTAACTGAGCAGGATATAATTTCGATAGAAGTTACTGTAGGAATGTCAACTTCACAATATAATTCGTACGAATATGCAACAATTGCATTGGAGTATGCTAAAAAACATAAAAAACAGTATATGATGTATTCCAATACTATTGATAACCGATCTGCAAAACAGGATATTCTTATCTGGAAAGATAAGATTAAAAATGCAATTGAGAATAATGATATTGTTACAGTTTACCAAGGTATCGTCAATCAGGAAGAAAAAGCAGTCAAGTATGAAGCTCTCATGCGACTTCGTGATGAAGATGGCACACTGATCTCTCCTTACTATTTTTTGGATATTGCAATAAAAACAGGACTCTACCCTCAACTCTCTTCGTATGTAATATTTACGAGTCTGAAAAAGATAAAAGAGATACAAATACCTATTGGCATTAATTTTACAGTCAATGATATTAAAAACAAACTTTTTATTGATGAGATTGAGGATTATATTAAAAAGAATCCTGATGTCGGTTCGTTGGTAGTAATGGAGATTACTGAGAGTCAGAGTATGGAAAATTTTGATGATATAAGAATATTTATTGATCGTTTTAGGAAATATGGTGTAAAATTTGCCATTGATGACTTTGGTAGCGGATTTTCAAATTTTGAAAATATTTTAAATATAGCACCAGACTATATTAAAATAGATGGTTCACTTATAAAAGATATTGATAAAAATGAAAAATCTTTTATTCTGGTAGAAGCGATAGTGGAATTTTCTCATAAACTCAATATAAAAGTGATTGCTGAGTTTGTACATTCTAAAAAGATTTTTGAAATATTAAAATCTTTTCAAGTGGATGACTATCAAGGTTTTTATTTTTATGAACCAAATGAAAAAATAATTTAGGAGAAAAAATGGATAAAAAAATGGCACTAAGCAAGAAGCAAATCGGACTTGAAACTTCTATGGTTGCAAACAAATTAACAGATGAGTGTATTTATGTAAGCCTATTTGGACTGTTGGATTCAGCTCGTATAGAAGATGTCTCAAAAAAAATAACCAAAATCAGTGAATCAGACAAAATTGTCTGTGTTATATTGGATTTATACAATGTTGATGCAATTGATACAGCAGTTGCCGGATATATAAACAGGTTGGGAAATATACTTAAATTGATGGGTATTGAACCTATTATATGTGGTATTAAAGCAGAGTTGGCCGAGAAGATGGTAAAAACAGATATTTATTTTAGCGGAATACAGATAATTAGAAATTTACAGGATGCACTGCTTGTAAGTTTTAAAGTTACAGGGTATAAACTTATAAAAACAGAAAAATAGTTGTATTATGTCACTTGTTTTCCATATTTTAGATGAGATTGAAGCATATCAATGTGCAAGACAAATAAACGAAATAGCGAAAGAGTTTGGTTTTTCTCAGTTTGATGCAGGTATGTTTTCAATTGCAGTTACAGAGATTGTTATTAATAGTATCCGCTATGCAAAGGATGTAAAATTAAGTTGCAGATATACGCAAAACAACAAAGGACTGGAAGTTTATATTGAGGACAAAGGCAAAGGTATACAAAATATTCAACACTCGTTACAAGACGGCAATTCTTCTACAAAAGACAGTCTGGGGTTTGGGCTTGGTGCTGCAAAAAGATCGGTTGATGAGTTTTTGATCGAAAAAAGTGATGCAAGCGGAACATCAATTGTTCTTAGAAAATATATTGATGAACCTAGGTATGAATACTCTCCGATTTCTGTTAAAAAGGAAGCAAATCAGTTTAACAGTGATGCATATTTTATTAAACATTATGATGGTGATAAAAGCTTATTTGCTATTATTGACGGTAGCGGAGACGATCTGCCGGCATATAAAACCGTACAAAGTGTAAAAGGACTTCTGTTGGAAGAATACAGGTTGCCCTTGGGAGACATTGTAAGGTATATTAATCTTATGCTTTCCAATAATGATGATTTTGAAGATATCACTCTTGTGCTGTTGCGTTTGTTGCCTGATAAACTCGAGTATATGATTTTGGGAAATGGTTTTATTGTCTCTTATCCTAAGATGAAGTTTCAAGCATATAGGCAAGCTTCCTGCCTGAAGTTGCCTGAAGATTTATCAGTACAACAAGAGCTGCTTCCTGAGCAGTTTTGTATTGTACTGGCAAGTGATGGTATTGAGTATAATGATTTTTTAAATAAAGAGGTTTTTAATTTATCAACTTTAGAGTTGGCAACAGATATTTTCAATAAATATAATGTCGATGATGCTTCAACCGTAATAGCTATAAAGAGGGAAAAGAGCGATGTCAGAAACTAAGCAGTCTCTTGCACTGCATCAATATTTAAGTGGCATAATAACAAATATACCCTACGGGATTCTTACTGTTTCTGAAAATTCAGAAATTAGCATGCTCAACAGTAATATATTAGAAATTTTGGAAATCAACGAAGAAAATTTACATGATTATATAGATAAAAATTACAAAAAACTTTTTTTTGAGGTTCCAAAAATTATTGATATCTATGTGGAGAAAATGATTCAGAAAAATCAACTAAGCGTTGATATAGAACAGTTTCCTTTTAAAAGTAAAATTCTGAATATCAAAATGAGAGCGATGCTTGATGGGACGATTTTTATTATAGAAGATATTACACAAAGGGTTCAGCAAGAAAAGAAACTCAGAGAGCTAAACAAAACACTGGAAGAGCGGATTCAACAAGAAGTAGCGAAAAACAGAAAACAGGATCAGCAACTCCAACAACAATCCCGTTTGGCACAAATGGGAGAGATGATCTCAATGATTGCACATCAGTGGAGACAGCCTCTTGGTGCCATTGCCAGTACATCTGTTAACTTATCTATGAAAATAGAGCTGGAATCTTATAATTTGAATAATTTACAAGAGCAAGAAGCGTGTCAAAATTATTTTTTACAACAGCTAAATGTTATTGAAAATCTTGTTCAAAACCTTACAAATACCATTGATGATTTCAGAAATTTTTATAAACCAAACAAGCAGTCAATTTTATGCACTTTTGAAGAAGTTATTGATAAATCATTAAATATCATTTTTGCATCCTTGAAAAATAATAATATTCAAGTGAATTTTAATTATGTTCGCTTAGAAAAAATAAAAATGTATGACAGCGAAATTATGCAGGTTATTCTGAATATTTTAAAAAATGCACAGGATAATTTTCGGGAAAAAAATATTTCAAACCCTTGTATTGATATAACAGTAAAGGATAAAATACTTTCAATCGGTGATAATGGAGGGGGAATTTCAGAAAATATCATACAAAATATCTTTGATCCTTATTTTTCTACTAAGAGTGAAAAAAATGGTACAGGACTTGGACTCTATATGTCTAAAATAATTGTTGAAGAACATCAGAACGGAAAACTTACTGTTAAAAACAGTGATGATGGGGTTTGTTTTACGCTAGATTTAAGAGAAAAGACTAACTGAAAAACCTGCACTGTTTTTATGATTCCATTACTGAAACAATCAGCGGGATGACATTATGACTTTTTGTTTTATCTATAAAACCGCTTGCGCCTAAATCTTCTGCTTCTCTTTTGTTGTTGTCTCCTGTCATAGAACTGTTGACTATGATTGGAATATCTCTTGTCACAAGATTGGCTTTAAGGTTTTGAATAACAGTAAATCCGGACATTTCAGGCATTTCTATATCGGTAATAATTGCCGGTATCTCCTTCGCTGATTCACCGAGGGTTTTAATGTACTCAATCAGTTTTTTACCATTGTCAAAAAGTTTGATATTGATATTTGCTTTTTGAAAAAGCTGTATTAGGTGTCGTTGTGCGGTTTTTGAATCTTCTGCAATGAGGACGGTCCCGTATTTCAGTTTATCGGGAATGACAATATCTTTTAAAAATTCTATATCTTTGTCTACATTTACAAGTGCCTGCGGCAAGACATCTGCAAGAAGTTTTTCATAGTCCAGAATAAGGCAGAGGCTTCCGTCTTCAAGCCTGGTGTCATTCATAACAACTCCGTCTTCTTTGAGTCTGTAACTGTCCGGTGCGTGCATCTCATTCCAGTTTTTTTTGATTACTCTGTAGGCGGACATAATTCTCAGCCCAATAATAATGCCGTTAAAGTCACAAATTAAAATTTTGGAATGAGAAATTTCATTTTCATTTAATGTCACATCCAGCCATGCAGGAAGATTTAAAATGGGTATTTGCAGGTTTCGAAGGACTATTGTCCCTTCAAGCAAGGGATGTACAGAGGGTATTTGTGTCAAAAAATGATTTTTAGATTCGACCACTTCTCGGGTTTTAAAGATATTGATAGCATAAAATGCTGAGTCCTTTTTCTCACTTACCCTAAAGACCAACAGTTGTAACTCATTGTTTTTTGCCAGATTTGTAGCAGCATCGACATTGTCTAATACAGACATATAATACCTTTAATTTTAAATAGGTATTAATAGTAGCGAAAATAAAATGAATTTGGCTTGAATATTAGTAATGAAATGTTAAAATAAGTCTATAATATCACTCAGGAAAGAATTTTTGAAAATAATAGTAACATTTCTTTTTATCACGACCCTTTTGTTTTCCAACGTATACTATTCAAAAGTAGAACCGTATGAAATAAGAACAATTGCATCAAATGTCTCGGGCAAAGTGCTTTACACAGATGAGAATATGATTGGGAAAAAACTTTCATCAAAAGTTTTTATAAAAATTGATTCAGAACTTGATGAAGATGAATTAAAAGCTGTTGAGAAAAAGCTCTCTTATCAAAAAAATACTTTGCTTTTGAATGAAAAAATACTGCAAAATCTACAACAACTTGTAGAAAAAAAGCGAGAAAATTATCAAAAAATCAAGCATTTAAAGATAAAATCCCGCATAGAAAAAGACAAAGAGTTTTATGACCTGCTGAGCAGTGAAAATTCCTCTCTTGCAACACAAAAAGAGATAAACAGTCTAAAAACCACTATAGCTGATTTGGAGTTAAGACGAAAACAGCTTGTAAAAACTATAAAAGACAAAAACATCAGTGCCAAAGGCTTTGTATTGTATGAAATCTCTGTCAAAGCGGGTCAAACGGTAGGAATCTCTACACCTTTGGCAAAAATTGCAGATACCTCCAGGGCTCTTTTGAGTGTTTATTTGGATAAAAATGATTTAAAAGATGTGAAGAAAAAAGTGATATATATTAACGGAAAAAAAACACCGTATAAAGTCTCACGTGTTTCTTATATTGCAGATACAAAAAATATTTCAAAATACAAAGCGCAAATTATTATTGATGCGCAAAAAGTATTTTCCGGATTGGTAAAAATTGAAATTAAAGCGAGTAATAATGAAAAGTAGTCTTACTGCCTGTCCTCTTGACTGTTATGACGCCTGCGGTTTAGTGTATGATGAAAAAAAACTCAAACCTCTTAAAATCGGACATACAAACGGGTTTTTATGTCCCCATCTCAACCATTATGACAAATTTGAAAGAATAGAAAAACCACGGTTTCAGGGAAAAGAAATTACGATGGAAGCAGCACTTTTGAAACTCAAAGAGTTGCTTGCAGTAGAGTTTAAAAGTGATGTTTTACATTACAGAGGCAGCGGCAACTTTGCTTTGATGCAGGAAGTGACAGACCATTTTTTTGCAAATTTCGGGGCAACGCTTACAAATGGAAGCTTGTGTGACGGAGCGGGAGAAGCCGGAATTATAGAAGGCAGAGGCAGTAACAAAAATATGCCTTTGAGCGAAATTGAAAAATCAGATGTGATTATATTTTGGGGAAGAAATCCGCATACGACTTCTTCTCACATATTACCGCTTATAAAAGACAAAACCATTATAGTGATAGACCCGGTGAAGACAAAAATTGCCCAGATGGCCGATTTACATGTACAGATAAAACCGCATACAGATATATATCTGGCATTGCTTTTAGCACGGTTTGTATACATCAATGACAGTTTGAATGAAGCGTTTATAGAACAGTATGCGAGTGAATTTGAAGAGTATTACGAATTGACCCAGGGTGTACGCATTAAAGCAACACTTGAAGATATCGGTGTGACTTTGGGCGATATTGGTGATATTTTACACATGACTATAGATAAAAAGGTTGCTATTGTCTGCGGTGTCGGGATTCAAAAATACAGAGACGGGGCGGATGTGATGCGCAGTATTGATGCTTTTGCCGTCTCCCTTGGCTTTTTTGGAAAAGAGGGCTGCGGTGTGGCATATCTTGGAAACTCCAAAGAGGGAATGAGCTCTCCTTTTGAAACAAAAGCAAAACGAGTCTCCAAGGTCAATACTGAGTTTGATGCGTTTGAAACTGTTTTTATTCAAGGAGCAAATCCTCTTGCACAGATGCCAGACAGTTTGAGAGTGAAAAATGCTTTGGAAAAAACACAAAATATAATTTATTTTGGTCTGTATGAAAATGAAACAAGCGCAATGGCAGATTTGGTAATTCCTGCAAAAACCTTCCTGGAAAAGGATGATATACGTACCTCTTATGCGCATAACGGACTGATGGTGATGCATAAGCAGATTGAGAGTGACATCGGCATCAGTGAGTATGATTTGGCAGCGTATCTGTGTCAGGCATTTGATATAGAACTTAAAGCAGAAGAAGAGTACCTGCAGTATTTTAAGAATTTTGGTGTGAAAAAAATAAACGGATGTTTTGAGGTTGAAAACAGAGAAGCAGTTCCGTATCAAAACGGTTTTGATACCAATGACGGTGAATTTGTTTTTTTAGAAGAGTTTGAAACGCAGCAGAGTGAGGCTGAGGATGAGTTTCATCTCATAACACCCAAGAGTCCCAGAAGTTTAAATTCTCAGTTTCACAGAGAAAAACATCTCTATATACATCCTTCTCATGGATATAGTGACGGTGAGGAGATTGAGATAAGTTCACAAAACGGCAGTGTTGTTTTGGCAGTGAAAAATGACACGAGACTGCGTAAAGATACGGTGCTTATATACAGCGGCACACCTGGTGTCAACAATCTGACATCCTCAAAGCACTCTTATGAGGGTAAATGTGCTGTTTTTCAAGAAAATAAAGTTAAAATTGCTAAAAAATAAAGAGAGTAGACAAAATGAACATTAAAGAAATGGATAAAAAATATGTTTTACCTACATATGCACGGGCAGATATAGAGTTTGTAAGAGGAAAAAACGCTACTCTCTTTGACAGTGAGGGGAAAAAGTATATAGATTTTACTTCGGGTATCGGTGTTGTTTCAGTGGGTCATGCCAATGAAAGAGTGAGCAAGGCTTTGTGCGAACAGTTGGCAAGTGTGACACATACATCGAATCTTTACTATATAGCACCCCAGGCACAGGCCGCTCAAAAAGTTGTCGAGACAAGCGGGTATGATATGCAGTGCTTTTTTGCAAACAGTGGTGCAGAAGCAAATGAAGGGGCTATAAAAATTGCCAGAAAACACGGGGAGCGTGACGGAGAGATAAAAAGATATAAAATTATCACACTCAACCACTCTTTTCACGGACGAACCATTACAACAGTCAAGGCAACAGGACAGGAGGCGATGCATAACTATTTCGGACCTTTTCCGGACGGCTTTGTTTATGCAGACGGTATAGACGAAATAGAATCACTGTTGGACGACCATACAGCGGCTGTAATGATAGAACTGATTCAGGGTGAGGGCGGAGTAGAGCCGCAAGACAAAGAAAAAGTACAGGCACTGGCAAAGCTTTTAAAAGAGCGTGAAATTCCTTTGATTGTAGATGAAGTACAAACCGGTGCCTATAGAATCGGTGAATTTACGGCATCGCAGGCTTATGAAATCTCTCCTGAGATTATCACCCTGGCAAAAGGCATCGGCGGAGGTGTTCCTGTAGGAATAGTCATGACAACACTTAAAAATGTTCTCAGCGCAGGAGACCACGGATCGACATTTGGCGGGAACTATCTGAGCAGCCGTGCTGTATGTGAAGTGGTAGATATACTCAATGAAAAAAAACAAAGCGGTGATTTGGAAATAACTTCTTTGATGTTCAATCAGTCTTTGGAAAAATTTTACAATGCCAACAAAGATATTTTTACACAAAAAGTGGGGATTGGTATGATGTGCGGTTTGCGTGTCAAAGATGCAGATACACTGACAAATATTATAAACCTGGCAAAAGAAAATGGTGTCATCGTGCTTAAAGCAGGAAGAAACACACTGAGATTTTTACCACCGCTGACAATTACAAAAGAGGAAATTGATGAAGGCTTCAGTGCTCTTAACTCTGCTATGTCTCAGCTGTAGTTTTCCTCTTTTTGGAGCTGATGACAATGCTGATCTGGAGAAATTTATATCTTCTTACAAGCAGTTGCAGTTTCAGTATGATTATGAAAAAAATGAAGCGGAGAGTTCCAGACTGCGTGACTCATGGATAGTTCCTGTTCAGATCAATTACAGTTATTCCAAAAACAATGCTTTTGGTGTTGGGCAGTCAAACCAAAATGCCGCTATTCGGATAAATCAGCCAATATTTCAAAGCGGTGGTATCTACTATGGCATTAAATTTGCCAATGCAAGTAAATATTATACGAAATACTCTATAGATGTGGCAAAACGCAAAATGATTAAAGATACTATTGCTGTTTTGATGCAGATAAAACAGACAGAGTTCAAAGAGCAAAAGCAAAAACTACAAATTAAAAACAGTGAAATAAATTTGGAACAAAAAAAAGAGGAGTATTTCAGCGGACAGCTTGATTCAGGGTTTTTGGATGATGCTGTGATTCAAAAAAATACAGCCTTATCTGTTTTGTACGATATTCAGGCTGCAAAAGAAAAACTGGTGAGCTCCTTTCATGCTTTAAGTGATTTGGATTATACAAAAGTTGCTATTCCGAGACTGGAACTTTTACAACATGACGAGTTTTTACAACATAATATAGTGCTGCAAATGGATAAAGCCCAGACAGAAAAAAACAGATACAATAAAAATGTTACTCTTGCAAAGTATCTTCCAAAAGTAAATCTTACAGCAGGATACAACTGGAAGCTCACGACAAATCAAGCTTTTCAGGTAGGTCCGACAATTGTCAGCAATTCAAATGAGTTAAATTATTATGATTATGGCATTGCCATTTCAATTCCACTTGATATCAATACATTCAGAGATATAGAATCTGCAAAAGTAGACTACTTAAAGGCAAAAATTGTGCTAAAAGACAAACAAAGAGAATTGAATTCTTTGTATGAACAGGTCATGCACAATATAGAAAACTATAATAAAAAGATAGCGTTAAGTAATGAAAATATCATATTATATACGAAGCTTTTGGAAGATACAAAAAAACTTTTTAAAGCTGGGTACAAGACAAAATATGATGTGCAAAGACTTGCAAATTCTTTGCAGATACAAAATATAGATACAAAAATATATGAGCTGGACAAGCAGTTGGAACTTTTGAATCTGTATGAAATGTATATCAGTAATGAAAAATAAACGGGAAAAAGAATGAGTCAAAAATTTAGTGAATATATGGCAGAGTGGCTCTATGGTGAAAACGGCTATTATGCAACCTATAAAAATATAGGCAAAGAGGGTGATTTTTATACGGCAGTCAGTACAAGCAAGTTTTTTGGCGGTACCATTGCCAAGCATATTATTAGGCTTGTTGATGAAGGTTTTTTGCAAAAAGATGCAGTAATATGTGAAATAGGGGCGCATCATGGGTACTTTTTGGCAGATGTGTGTGAGTTTCTTTATACTCTGCGACCGGAACTTTTGTCAAGTTTTGAGTTTGTCATTATAGAACGCTTTGATGATTTGCAGAAACATCAAAGAGAATATTTTTCAGAGAGTTTTGGTGATGCTGTTGCGTTGACGCACTATAAATCATTAGGTGAGCTTACATGTAACAACGCTTTTTTTATAGCCAATGAAATATTTGACGCATTTCCCTGCGAACTCTATTTTAAAGGCAAGCGCGCACGGGTACAAAACCATGAAGTGATTTTTGATGAGCAAGATGACTGGGTGGAACAAAAGGCAAAAAAATACCACAAAGACAGAGGGGAAATTGCACGAGGATATGAAGCATTTGCAAAAGAGATGGCAGATGCTGCGAAAAAGTTTGAATTTATAAGCTTTGATTACGGTGAAATGCAGGCACGTCCCGATTTTTCACTCAGAATTTATACAAAACACGAAGTGCATCCGTTCTTCGAAGAGGGTTTGAACAGAGAAGAACTCTTTGCAAAAAGCGATATCACCTATGATGTCACCTTCTTACATGTAAAGGATGCCTATGAGGAAGCCGGTGTGGATTTTGTGGAATTTAAAGCACAAATGGTCGCACTCGTTGATATGGGGATCTTAGAGCTTTTGGAAATGTTAAAAGAGCATGTTGACGAAAAAATATACAAACAGGAACTTGAAAAAGTAAAGATGCTCATCATGCCCAACTTTTTGGGGGAAAGATTTAAAATGATTCGTTTTAGAAAAGGTTCCTAAAGGGAACCTATCATCTTCATTAACTCTTCGGGTCTGTTGGAGTTTTTAATGGCATTTTCTTTTGAGATAATATTTTTTTGAAGCAGTTCTATGAGTTGTTGTGTCTGTGTTGTCATATGCGTCTCTTGCTGGTTTAACTGCATTTGAGAATAAATCTGGTGCACTTTGTCTTCTCGTATTTGATTTTGGATTGCCGGATTTGTAATAAGTATCTCTTGTGTGGCCACTTTACCGCCGCCTATTCTTGGAATAAGTGTCTGTGCAATAACCGCTACCAAAGAAGAGGAGAGTTGTGCCCGAATTTGGGCCTGTTCTTCTCCGTCAAACACATCAATAATACGGTTGATCGTTCCGGGAGCCGAGTTTGTGTGCAGAGTTCCAAAAACCAGGTGACCGGTTTCGGCTGCTGTAAGTGCTGCTCCGATGGTTTCGGCATCACGCATCTCCCCGATAAGAATGATGTCGGGGTCTTGTCGCAGTGAGTATTTGAGTGCTGTGGCAAAAGATTCTGTACTGTTTCCCACATCACGCTGAGAAAAAAGTGATTTTATGTTTTTATGAACGAATTCTACCGGATCTTCAATAGTGATAATATGGCGGCGTTCTGTCATATTTATCTCGTGCAGCATGGAAGCAAGTGTTGTTGATTTACCCGAACCTGTCGGACCGGTTACCAAAATAAGTCCTTTTTCTTTTTTTACCAGTTCTTTGAAAATAGGCGGATTTCCATATTCGTCAAGTGTCGGAATTTCTATAGGAATCATACGAAAAGCACAGGCAATTCCGTGAATGGTTCTGTAAAAGTTTGCACGAAAACGACCAACATCCTTGAGCTCAAATGAGAAATCCAGTTCATTGCGCTCTTCAAAAATTTTCTTTTGTTTGTCTTCAATGAGAGAATAGGCCATCTCTTCAATATCATTGGCGGTAAGCACAGGAAGATTCAAAGCGCGTAACTCTTTGTCTATTCTGATTTGCGGTTCACTGCCTACAACAAGGTGTAAATCCGAAGATTTAAATGCCAAGACACTTTTTAACAGCTTTTTGATATCTAAGCGTTGCGTAGAACTCTCTGTTTTTGCTTCTTCATTCATAAAAAACTCCTTTGGTATTGTTCTTCATTGAAACCGACAAGAACATCATCGTTATACTCTACGACAGGACGCTTAATCAGCAGGTTTTCTTTGCAGAGCCACTCTTGTTGCTGCTGCTCATCCAGGTTCAATTCTTTGAGTTTGAGATTTCTGTATGTTGTACTTCTGGTATTAAAGAGGGGTTTGATGCCGACTTTTGACACCCAGTAGTCTATTTTCCCACATGGAAGTTCCTGTGTTTTGAAATCAAAAAGTTCATACGCGAGATCATGTTTTTTAAAAAAAGAGAGTGCCTTTTTGACGCTGTCACAGTTTTTAATGCCATAAACTTTTATCATGGAACTACTCAATGATTTTAGGAACGATGAAAAAATCATCTGCACTTTTTGGAGCGTGCTTTAAAATTTCCTGGCTGATGGTAATATCACACTGGGGAATATCTTCGCGTAAAGGTGTTGCTCTGTCATCCATAGCAAAAGTACTGTCCACTCCACTTGTATCCAACTCACTTAAATTGTCTACAAAACTTACTATTTCTGAGAGCTGCGATATAATTTCTTCACGTTTATCATCGCTTACATGTAAATAGGAAAGTTTTTCCAGTCGTGTTAATAGTGTGTCATCTACTTGCATTGTCTGTCCTGTATAATAGTTTATTTTGATTTTATCATATATTTGATAAAACTTTAACTTATTTATGGGTAATATTAGAAACTTTATAAAACAATCGAATAGATATAAGGAAGAATTTTTGAGTTTAAAAGAAAATATTGAAATGGTAAAAGAAGAGCTGACATCAGAAGAAAAGTTTTTTGAAAAAGCAGTGGTTACAGAGAAATTTATAAAAAAATATAAAAAGTTGATGATAGGTTCTGTTGTGGCAATTACACTGTTTATAGCCGGTGACATTGCATACAATATTAACAAACAGCATACACTTGAAGCGGCAAACCAGGCACTTTTGACATTACAGAAGAATCCGAAAGATGAAGCGACACTGGCAACTCTGGCTTCATTGAGCCCTAATTTACATGATCTTTGGGTTTATTCGCAGGCTGTTGTCAGCAAAAATATAAAAGAATTGGAAAAACTCCAAAATTCTCAGGCTTTACTGCTTGGTGATTTGTCAAGTTATGAAGTGGCACAAAATCTTCAGGATATCAATAAACTTGAAGAGTACGCTGAAAAACAGGATGCCATATACCGGGACTTGGCTCAGGTGCAACTTGCAATTTTACTGATGCATGACAAAAAGATAGAAGAGGCGCATTCAAAACTCAGTATGATCAGTGTAAACTCTCCATTGGCACAGGTTTCTCGTGCTTTAATGCACTATGGAGTAAAATAGACTTTGAAAACATATATATTTTTAGCATCAATTATGCTTGTATTGCTGAGCGGATGTAGCACAAAAGAGGTTTTTACACCAAAAAAAGTTTCTTATGACTGGAAAAATCATGCCAAAATTGAAGATGAAATAGTTGATATTTCATCAAATATGGCACTTTTGGATAATGGAAAAGTTTTAGACAGAGACGGAAATATAAGCATACAAATTGACAAAGAACATCAAAGAGTACTCGGTGAAAGTGACGGTTGGGTTTTATCTGCCGCAATTGACGGAAACTTGACACTTACATCAGAGCAATCAGCGAAAACGACAAAACATTTTGCCTTAAAAAGAACAATAGCAACCGCAGGTGTCAAAGATAATATTTTGGCAGTTTTATTTGCCAACAATGAAATAGCCTTATATGATATGCCTTCAAAAGAGCTCTTGTTTAAAGAACAGGGTGGTAAAGCGATAGCAAATGATATTCGAATTGTTCAGCCATATTTTATGAATGATCTGGTTATCTTTTCAACATTGGACGGCAAAGTCATTATTGTTAATACAAAACTGAAAAAAAGACTCAGAACTGTCATAGTCTCGTCTGATGATTATTTTAACAATATTGTCTATTTCAGTATATTTGATGATAAAATCATTGCCGCAAGTGATTCCAAAATCTTGTCACTTTCGCAAAAAGAACTGCGTGCCAAATATGAATTACGAAATATCGTGCATGACGAAAAATCTTTGTATATTACAACAAAACAGGGAGAAATACTCTCCTTGACACCCTCTTTGCAGGTTGATTCTAAAATAAAGTTTCCTTTTGCACACTTTTTGGGGATGATCAGTGATGGAGACAATTTATATGTTCTGGAAAAAGAGGGGTATATGATAGTGGTCAATAAAAAAACATTTGATTATACCATTCATGAAGTAGATTTGGATGAGGGGCTTGTTTTTGTCGGTAAAAAAGCCTTCTTTGTAGATAATGAGAAAATTTCCATACAATAGATGTCAAACGAACTGGAAGCTTTTTTAGAGTATATTACTGTAACAAGGGCTTTGAGTAAAAAGAGTGTGGAGGCGTACAAAAGTGACTTGTGTGCCATAGAAGAAAAACTCTCAAAACCGTTGATTTTTCTTGACACACAAAAACTTATGACGCTTTTGTCTTCGTATGAAAACAAACGCACACTCAACAGAAAACTCTCCTCCGTTAATGCTTTTTTTGAATTTTGCTACAGGCAGCAATTTAGCAGTGAAAAAACAAAACTGAAATTTGCAAAAATTCCAAAACTTCTTCCGAAATTTTTATCTTATGAAGATATATTACACGGTCTGGAACTGATAGACAGAAGCAACTGGATAGGCTTGCGAGACTACGCCCTTATACTGTTTTTATATGCAAGCGGCACGCGTATCAGCGAATGTCTGGAGCTGGAACTCGGCGATATAGAAGGCGGATGGTTACATGTAAGGCATGCAAAAGGAGAAAAAGAGCGTATTGTTCCTCTGGCAAAAGTTGCAAAACAGGCAATAGATGCCTATCTGTTTACATGTAACATGCAAAAAGAGTATGTCTGGTGTAATTACCAGGGAGGAAAACTCAGTCGGATCTCCGCGTATAAAATAACACAAAAATACCTTGGAGTCTCCCCTCATGTACTACGTCACTCTTATGCAACTTCACTTATTCGGGGTGGAGCCGATTTACGGGTAGTACAGGAACTTTTAGGACATGCTTCACTGTTGACAACACAAATATATACCCATATTCAAAAACAGGATTTAAAAGATACTGTAGAAGTATGTCATCCTATGGCAAAGGAGTCACTGTGAATACAAAAGGAGAAATGGAATTTGGCAAAAAAAGATTATGATAAAACACTTTTTAGACTTTTGAGTATATTGACAAAACTTTCAAACAATGAGTGCCCTACAACAAAAGAACTTGCAGAGGAGTTTAATGTTTCAATTCGTACCATCCAAAAAGATATCGCGGAGCGTCTTTGTAACTTTCCAATTACAAAAGACAAACAAAAACGTTTGATTTTTTTTGATGGTTTCTCTATACGTCGCACCGTACTTGATGAAGATGAGTTGATGTTTTTAAATCTTGCACTTTCACAGTTTGATGATGTTGATGATATTGATAAAATTCAGCAGCGAATTTTTCAAAAGCTGGTACATGTACAATTTAGTAATCCTTATTTTATAAAGCAGGATGATATCGAAGATATTGATGTGGATTCTCCAAAGATAGAACTGCTTGAGAGACTTATAAAAGAGCATGCTGTGGCTATTTTGGAATTCCAGGAAACTAAAAAGTATGTTGAATTGTATAAAATTACTAATTATGATGGGTTTTGGTATATTTTTGGTAAAGACCAGTCAGACAATAAAATAAAAACTTTTTTGCTCTCTAGTGTGAATAAAATAATTTCTACTGATAAATATCATAGTTTGAGTGATAATGAAATTAATTTACTGCTTAATAAGACACATTCTGCTTTTTTTGCTGATGGCAGTAATTTTGAAGTTGTCGTAAAAGTTTACCCTGAAATTGCACACTATTTTGAAAAAAAAGAATTTTTGGAAACACAAAAGATTATACAGAAATATACAGATGGCTCTCTTGAAGTTAGTTTTCAGGTAAGTCATGATGAGGATGTTGACAACATCATCAAATCATGGTTACCACATATTGAAGTCGTTAAACCTGAAAGATTTCGAAGAAAAGTTATAAATGAATTAAAAACTTATTTACAAAAAATAGACTATAGAACGAACTAATGTGTTCGTATAAAAGGAGTATAATACCTATATGAAAAAAGAGATATTTTTACTTGGCGGATATGACCTGGAAATGCTGACCATTAAAAAACTGTTGATAAAACATAACAAGCCGTTTATTGACAAACAGCTTTTTTGGGGAGCTTCATTAAGTGCGTACCATGAAGAGCTCTCTTATGGTGGAATTATTTACGGCATAGAACTTCAAGAAGATATTCAGCCCCCTGCAAACTACATAAGTATCGATCATCATGGTTCCTTGCCAAGTGAGCCGACATCTTTGGAACAGGTTGCTGAAATTCTTAATATTTCACTTTCATTTGAAGAAAGACTCATCGCAAAAAATGATTGTTGTTATATTAAGGGAATGCTTATGCTTGGTGCTTCAAAAGAACAGGTTGCAGCGATTCGTTTAGCAGACAGAAAAGCACAGGGTGTCAGTGAAAATGATGAAAAACTTGCTGCATATTCTGTAAAAATGAGTAGTGAGTGTTTCATTTTTTCTTATACAAATCATTTCAGTCCTGTTGTTGACAGGATATATGGATTATATAAAGAATTTCTTATTTATAATAAAACAAAAATTGTTTTTTATAATTACAGCAATGATGCAATTATCCGTTTTTTGGGACAGTGCGGAGTAAAAAAAGAACAGATTTATTTTGGTGGTGCCAAAAAAGGCTTTGTCGGTGTAATGGAATCTGCTTTATCATTTAAAAAAATAGTCCAGATTGTCAATAATTTCAAAGGAAAAGAATGCAAAAAAAAATTATAAGCTCTCACACATTTTTATTGCCATTTTCGTTTCAAGGTTCAATAGAAAAAGAGTTAAAGCAAAATGGCTGGCAGAAAAAAGATTTAAAATTTGAAAGTGTAGTGGACTATAATGAGTATGTTTATTTTTACAAACATGTGCAAGATGCGCTTTATAATAATGATGAAATCTCAAAAACCTATGTATACAAATTTTCAAAAGGAACTTTTTCAATTGAGACAAGCAAAGGAAACTATACACTTGAACTGGAAAATCTGACAATACGTATTTTTCAAAATAACATTGCGATTTTGGTATTTTCTCTTGAAAACTATAAGTATGATAAGATAGAAGATATTTTAGTCATCAATGAATTTGGACGTAGAATTTATCCACAGTTTTTAGGGAATAATTTTATAGAAGACACACAAAAGAAAATCTTGGCAAAAAAAATAACACTTAAACTTGATGATAAAGAGTACAGTGAAGATTTTGGGCGTTTTAATGATTTAGGTTATCTTAACAGATTGAAAGATTCAAAAGAGAATCTGCTTTTTCCTGAGTATATTAAAAAAGTATTGGGTACCAAATCACCTTTGTCCCTTGTGTTAGATGACAGAATGTTTGTAATTTCACTCTTTTTGAATGATGATTTTGCAAAGCAGGTACAATCTGAAACTTATGATAATGATACATGGTATAAATATGTTTTCGTTGACGGAGATGATAAAACATGTCAAAATCCTCCGTTATGTTCAAAAATGCTTGAAGAAGCTACTTACAGTCGATGGTTGAACTATGGCACACTCTTTGGCGTAACCCGATACAGTTTTGTTGCTCTAAGTAATGGAGATTACGGAAGAGATCTTTTACTCAAGCATATGAAAACGATATATTTGCAGATGCTTATGCTTCTTTTAGCGTATCGAACGATGATAGTCAAGTTTTCAGATGATATTCAAGATGTTACGAGTGCCAAAGAAGCAGATATTGTAAACAGGACAACACAACTCTACAAGCGATATATTCAATTTCTCAATAAGTTGTATTTTCGTGAAGTCACCGCACAGGATCAGGGTATAGAGCTTTTTAATCAGGCAAAGCAGATAATGCAGATAGATATGCAGTTAAAAGATTTGGACCATGAAATTAATGAACTGCAGGCATACACAAAAATGCTCACAGCAGAAAAAGAAAACGAGCATATGCGTAAGCTGACGCAACTAGGTGCTGTGTTTTTACCTGGAAGTTTCATCGCAGGGTTTTTAGGAATGAATACTATTCCTGCAAATGTTACAGGGTGGTTTTGGACAATTGTCGTTGGAGTTTCTATAGTATTTGCAACGAGATATGTCTTAAAAAAAGTAAATATTAAATATAAAGAACTATTTTAAAAGCAATCCTATAAAGAATAACTTAAACGGAGCGAAAAAATAAAAAAGACAATAGTCCCGTAACAATAAACTTTCAAAGAACATTTTTAAGAGCCTTTTGGCTCTTAAGAGCGTTTGATTTTTGAAGCACTTTTTACAAGTCATTATCTAGAATTTGACTCAAGTGTTTCAATGATCAAACAACTAAAAAACTGTTTGGTTGACAATGATAAAGTGCTAGGTGCCCCTTGAGGGTATAGACTGTTATATAATTGTCTATATAGTGTTTATCAAGTTCTATAACAACTTATTGTTAAATAGTTGAATGAAACTCAAGATGCTGATGCCTGAAATACCCTTTGAGGATTATAGGCAACATTGTTTTTATAAATAGCTAAAATGATATGAGCAAGTTTCCTTGCAACAATGACTACAGCCTCTTTTTTGGCTCTGCCTTGAGAGACCTTGTCTCTAAAGAGCTTATTAAGTTCATTATTATGTCTAATAGCTGCAATGGCAGCTTGATATAACGCTTTTTTAGCTAACTTTGCACCTCTCTTTGCAATAGGACCATAACTAAGCTTATTGCCAGATTGCTCTATTGTAGGATAGAGGCCCAAATAACCAATAAGATGAGAGTTGTTTTTAAACCTGCTCAAATCCCCACACTCACTAATGAGTGCAAAGATGGTTTTATCACTTACACCAGGAATGGTTCGAAGGTTATCAATAATATCCATGACCTCTTGCTCCTCATCCCTCTCAAGTTGTGGTGCTTGATGAAAAAGCTTTAGCATCTCATTTTCAAGCTCTTTAAGCTCCTCTTGTAGAAGTTTAATAAGTCGAATATGAGACTTTATGACATAAGCTCTCTCATCTACACCATTACCCTGATAGACAGAGTGTTTGGCTAACTCTAAAAGCTTTTGTGCTTTTTGCTCATTAAAGTTATTGCCTTTAATACCTCGAAAAGTTTTAAGTATCCTCTGCGCACTGGCATACTCATAATGCTTTGCAGTTGGATACTTTTCAAGTAGAGCAAGCCCCGTTACATTAAATGGGTCTTTTATTACCTGTTCCATCTCAGGAAATACTACAGCTAAGAGTGTAGATATCTGTCGTTTATGCTTTTTTATCTCCTCAAGGAGATTATTCTTATGTCTATAGAGTGATTTAATACTTTGGTAAGTATCTTCACTCACATAAGCTTTAGAGTATCTACCTGATTTGATAAGAGCTGCTATCATTAAAGCATCAATGTTGTCATTTTTTACTTTTTTCATACTGTCCATCTCTCTAAATCTATTTGTTTGATAAGGATTGAGTAATAGTACATTAAATCCTTTTTCACTCAAATAAAGGTAGAGATTTTCAAAGAAGATTCCTGTTGCTTCCATACCAATGGTAAAGGTTGAAACTTCATCAATAGAGTTCAAAAGTAAAACCAATTCACTAAAGCCATTCTCGTCATTATTAAACTTGAGTGACTTCTTTATTACTTTATCATCTTGATTAACCACACAGGCAACATGAAAACTCTTTGCTATATCTATACCTACATAATAGTGCATTGTGCATCCTTTCATTTGTTTAACTTTTTCTTACAGCCTCGTAACGATAGAGGATTGAGATAAAACCCATCCTGGCATCCTATAGGTAAGTTACTTAGGTTAAACGCAGTATGCTTTCTTAGATAGTGGTATAAAACCTCATAAGGAAAAACGACTGTCATTCAACTCTTTAACTGTAAGTTGTTTTAGTATTTGACAAACACAAAAACGACTTTATCAAAAACTAAAAAACAATTATCAAACCACTACTCCCTTGGATGTAATGACTTGATAAATTTATTATACGAGGAGAAAAAATGAGCAAATTTGTCTATTCGTTGAATATTAAACAACATACCCCTCTGATACATTTTCAGTCAAGTCAGGCTGGGGCAACACTCAGGGCTACTGAACTAAAACCAAAACTAGACAGGTTTTTACTGCAAAAAGTAAAAGACTTGCCCTGTGTTATAAATGCAAACGGGCATCGTTCTCTTGAATATAAAGTAAAAATAAATAGTACGAATACTAATATTTCTATACCAAAGGCATATGTTAAGAAAAGCAATACAGACCCGGCAATCTATCAAGCACCTTACTTTGCAGATGCACACAAATCAGTAATGTCTGTAAATACTTTGCAGATTGAATTTTTCTCTTACAATTCTCAGTTACTTGAAGCTATCAAAGAGTATATAGATTACTTTTTTGTATATGAAAATTTCGGTACAAGACAAAGTAAAGGCTTTGGATCTTTTACAAGAGCAGATATTTCAGATGCTCAAATCAATAAAATTTTAGCAGCACACGAGAATCCGGTATTTGTTTTGGGTACATGTAAAGCGTATAAAGATGCATTTATAAAAATAGACAGTTTTTATAAAAAACTGAAAATGGGCATCAACAAACCCTATTTTAAGTCATTGCTTTTTCGGTATATGTGCGATACATACAAGATAGGCTGGGAGAAGAAGTTTATCAAGCAAAATTTTCCAGAAGTTATTCACGGAGAACATCAGCCGCTTGTATGTAGAGACGACAGAGAGTTTAGATACATTCGTGCTCTTTTAGGGCTTGCCGAGCATAATGAATTTCGCCCTAATGGAGGAAAAAAACAAGTTCGCATAAAAAGTAAAGATGGCATAGAACGTTTTAAGTCTCCACTGATATTTAAAGTAATTCACTCTAAGATATATATTCTTTTTAACAAAAGTTATCAGGATATTATGGACAGAGAGTTTACATTTTCTCTTGGGAAGAAGTCTGCTGACATTAAGACACCAAGCCAGTTTGATATGTATGAATTTTTAAAATTTGTAGCAAAACATGAAAATGTAAGTGAGGTAAAGTAATGAAATATATAGCACTAACAATAGGCCCCATATACAAAACACTACAAAACGCAAAAAATCCAAAGTCGCTTTTTGCATCAAGCTATATCTTTTCTTATATAATGAAAGAAATTATCAAAGAGTTTCGAACAAGAGAATTTGTTGTGCCTTATATAAAAGATGTGTCTGTTTTTGAAGAAAATGAGATAGGTGTCTTTCACGACCGTTTTATCTTTGAGGCAAAAGAGGGTGATTTTGCATTGCTTGAAGCAACTGTTGAGGCTGTGATACAAAAAGTTGCTCAACAACTTGGTTTGGACTACATAGCAGTAAAAGAGTATCTACAGATACATTCTCTTGAAAAAGAGCTTACGGATGAACAAAATCCTATTTTGGAGTTGATGCCTTATCTTGATACACAAGAGTTATTTTATCAGGTAACACAAAGCGATCAGTTTGTAGAAAAAATTCATAGAGAAAAAGGAGGCAAAGATAATTTTCTCACCGAAGGAAAAAATATTGTAGATGACATAAAAAAACTTTGCTACAACAAGTACTACTGTATAGTTCATGCCGATGGCGATAAAATGGGAAAAGCTATAGCCAAAAAACAAAACATCGCATCTGTTTCTAAAGCTTTGTTGGCATACTGTAAAGAAGCACATAAAGAGATAAAGGCTTACGGAGGACAGACTATTTTTGCCGGAGGGGATGACCTTTTGTTTATTGCTCCGGTTATACGAGGAGGGAAAAGTGTATTTGATCTTTGTGACACAATATCAAAAGATTTTCAATCAAAAATAAAAGGGGCTACGCTAAGCTTTGGTATTACTGTCAATTATGTTAAATTTCCTTTGTATGAAGCATTGAGTAATTCACGCTCTATGCTTTTTGACAAAGCAAAAAATGCAGAGAAAAACAACATTGCATTTATGGTTACAAAACATTCAGGACAAAGTTTTGAAGCCATAGTGCATAAAAATGATCCGTTTTATCCGGAATTTTTAAATTTTGTAACAATCTCTTTGGAAAAAGAGGGAGCTTTTCTTCACTCTATTCATCATAAGATACAAACATATCAGACTGTTATTGAGCAGATTAAAAATGATGAAATGAAATTGCAAAACTTTTTTGACAACTATTTTAATGAAACGCTCCATAATGATTTTCAGCCATTTTTCAAACAACTTGTGAAATTTTTATCGCTCGCAGAAATACCAACAGTGTATGCAACGCTTCGTTTGGCGAAATTTTTAAAAGGAGACAAATAATGCGTTACCTTATACAATTATACCCTTTAGAGCCTTTTTTCTTCGGTGGTGATACAACTTTTGGAACGCTCGGAAGTATAAAAAATGGTTCATATCTGGCTAAAAGTCGTTATTTTCCACAGCAAAGCGCTTTTTTGGGGATGTTAAAAAAAGAGATTATGACACAGGCGGGTTTACTGACACACAAACTCAAAGGTGAGTGGGTAGATAAAGCAAGAAAAGAAGAAGCAAAAAAACTTGTAGGTGATGAAAAGTTTTCATTTGAAGCTGGAAAAATTCAAAATTTTGGAGTTATTGAAGCCATTGGACCACTCTTTCTTATGCAAGGTGAGAAGCGTTTTGTTAAAAAAGTAGATATTGACAACTGTGTATTTAATGAGGGACTTTTAGAAGGTTATAATCCAAAAAAAGACATTTTTAACAGTTATGTATCAGTTGATGCAAATGAGAGAAAACAAACACAAGATATATTTTTTCCTGTAGAACAGACAGGAAATAAAACAGGTGCCCAAGATAATTCTTTGTTTAAAAAGACTGCTTTTCACCTCAAAGATGATTTTTGTTTTGCTGTGAATGTAGAACTCGGCACTGCATTGAAAAACAGCATAGTAAAATTAGGTGCTGATGGAAGTAAATTTTTGATGCAAGTCAAAGAGACAGACGGGCATCTCAACTACAAAGACCCAAGAGGTTATATGGTGTTGTTAAGCGATAGTTACATTACACTGCCGATAAAAGAGCATTGTGATTTTGCAATCACAGGCGAAATAAATTTTCGATCACTTGAAAATTCATTTGAGAATAAAAAAAGAGTTTTTCAAAAAACAAAACAGTACTATCTGTATGAAAAAGGTTCTGTATTTATAAATCCAAGCCAAGAATTACTAGAAAACTTAAATAATAAAAATCTGCAAAAAGTAGGTTTTAATCATTATACACAAGGAGAAAAATAGATGAAAGTAGAGCTATATACAATTAAAACATTGACAAATTTACATGTAGGCAGTGGAGACATCAACTTCAATATTATAGACAATCAGGTGCAAAAAGATGCTATCAGTAATCTGCCAAATATTAACAGTTCAAGCCTAAAAGGTGCTTTTAGAGAACATTTCTCACAAAGAGGCAAGAGCTTTGTAAACTATGTTTTCGGACCACCAAACAGCTCTAATGAACACCAAAGCGGAGCATACAGTTTTTTTGAAGCAAAACTTTTGGCAAGACCTGTACGCTCAAATAAAAAACCGTATGTTTTAGCAAGTTCCCCAGAGGTCATTGAGGAGTTTTTAAGTATGTTGCAGACACTTGGTGTTGTTTTGGAAGAAGAGCTGATAAAACAGTTTCAGTGGCTTGCATCACAAAGACTCAAGAATGAAGCACTTTACTTTGGCACGCTTGAAGATATGGTTATAGAAGATAATGCACATGTAAAGAAGAGTGACGAAGCCATTACAAAAGTGCAGGAGTTCTTTGGAGAAGAATTTTTATTGATGTGTCATCAGGATTTCTGTGAGCTTGATTTACCTGTAAATGCGCGTAATGCACTTGAAAATGGTATAAGTCAAAACCTTTGGTATGAAGAGGTTGTACCAAGTAAAACGCTTTTTTACTTTTTTATTGCAAAACCAAACAATATTGATGCTTCGGATGAAGATAATGTTGCCAAGTTTGACAGAAGCTTTGAAAAAGAGGAGATAATTCAAATAGGTGCCAACAAAACAATAGGCTATGGAGTTTGTGAAATTACAAAGGTAGGATCATGAGTAAGAAAAATATAGAAAGTTTCATTGCCAAGGCTATAACAATTTTACAAAGTGAATTTAAAAACGGTGAAATTCCTTCTGCCTATAACGGATATATTTCCAGTTTTGGAGCAAGTGTCATCCAGAGTGGTTTAAAAGCAACCATAGCACTTTTTGAAAATAAAAATGCCAGTACAAAAGAAGATAAAAACTATTTGCTCAAACTTATTGCAAAAGTTTTGGAAATAAAAGAAAAAAACTTGATGACTTATGTGCTTGAAAATGACAACAACATTACAAAGCAACAGATTCTTGATGCAGCCGTAGCTTTAAAATTGAGTATCAGAACGTTTCAGTTAAAGAAGGATTGAAAATGAGTGCAAATATCGGATGGCTTTTTTATAAAGATTATTTTCAAGGCATAGATTATCATACGCCAGATGCAACTAAAAATGAACAAATCATAAAAGAAAAAGCAGATAATATAGTACGACAAAAACCAGATATTCAAGAAGAAACAATACTTGGTAATATCTTCTTTGAAGCAAAAACAACCTATCCTGGATTATTACTTGGAAGTGGAAATGCGCATGAACTTCCCTCTCTTAAAGAGCAGCTTATTTTAGGGTTTGATTTTGACTATACAAGTGGTTTGCCAGTCATTCGCGGTTCATCTTTAAAAGGATTACTTAGAAGCGCATTTGCTCATCAAGAGTACATTGAAGAGATACTGCAAAACCCAGAGATAGATATTGCAGTGCTTGAGGAGGAGATTTTTGAATATGGAGATCTCTTTTTTGATGCAAGACCGATCAAATACAGCAATGCTTTTTTACAGGATGATTACATTACACCGCATGGGGAAAATCCTTTGAAAAATCCGACACCTTTGCATTTTGTAAAAGTCGCACCGGGGGTTACATTTCGTTTCGAGTTTACACTGTATGATACGCAAATAACAAAAGAACAAAAAGTAAAACTCTTTGCAAAAATTTTAGATGATTTGGGCATAGGTGCGAAAACAAATGTCGGATATGGAAAGTTTGAACCTATATCTGCAAACCTGCAAAGACACCTGCAAGCCCAAGAAGAACAAAAGCAAAAAGAGTTACTGCTCGCAAAACAGCAGCAGGAGCAAGAAGAGAAAGAAAAAGCACTCAGCCAGATAACTTCTATTGTCGAACGGGTAAAGGTACTCACAAAAGACCTTACAAAAGCGGATACAAAAGAGATATATGTTGTAGTAGAAGAAACAACATTGAGTGCAACAGAAAAAAAGGAGCTTTTTCTTTACTTTGAAGAGAAAATCGGTCCAAAACCGGCTCCAAAAAACAAAGCATCAGTCAAGTGGGCCAGAAAACTGTATGAACTATTAGAAAGCTAAAAAAGGTTTGCGAACTTTTGTAGCCCTGTTTTATGTGCTAGCAAGAATGAAAAGGTGTAAAAAAGTTGGCAAAACAGCAGGAATTCAGAAGTGAGGAAAATGATTTGCGAACTTTTAGTTTGAAGTAAGTTTGAAGTATCCATAAGTAGGCTGTTTTAAATCTAAAAAGAGACAAAAAAGTAGAGAATCTTAAAAGTCAAGTAAAATCAAAATATGATTTGCGAACTTTTTAAAGAGAGAAAACCCCTAACAACAGGCGTTCATTGAAGTAATATTGTTCAAAGAATGAAGTTGTATTTTGAAAAAAGTACCAGATTTGCGAATTTTTGGAATAATTTCCGGTACAAGGGACTTTGTCTGGAGTAAAAAATGCTATAATACTTTTAAGATATCCATAATTAGGCTATCCGCCTCACACCACGTGAGGCAGACATTTCGAGACATTAAGACAACAGTGTAGCTGTCATAGCTTTTGTATCCGCCTCACACCACGTGAGGCAGACATTTCGAGACGTAGCCTCATCTTTACTTAAAAAAGCGTTTATGTTATCCGCCTCACACCACGTGAGGCAGACATTTCGAGACATCCATATTTCTTTTATATAAAGGCTTTCAATATCATCCGCCTCACACCACGTGAGGCAGACATTTCGAGACATGGTTTAATTTTGTGTCGTGAGACATCTTTTAACATCCGCCTCACACCACGTGAGGCAGACATTTCGAGACGAACAAATAAGACTCAACTACATGGCCCATGTGCCAAAATCCGCCTCACACCACGTGAGGCAGACATTTCGAGACATCAGTAAACTTTTCAATAAAATTTTCTGATAAATCCGCCTCACACCACGTGAGGCAGACATTTCGAGACGATATGAATTCTTCTGGTGATTGGCATCTTGATGTATCTATCCGCCTCACACCACGTGAGGCAGACATGTGTATGCTATTAAAAAATTAATATTTTTGTGGAACCGGTTGTTACAATAGTCTTGCCCTTTTCAGCCCGGACTACAGAAAAAATTTAGGTTTTTTCTAGGTCATGCTTCAGCATAGAAAGTTCGCATATTGAAAAAGTTACTTCGCTTAATGACATTGACGTTGAAGTATTGGTGTCTGTAAAGTTTTTTTTATTTTTTTTGATTATAATGAAGTGTTAAAATCAGGAGTTATTATGTTTAAAAAACCTTTGGAATATATATTTTTGCCATCAGTTTTAAAAGAGGCATATACACAAATAAACAAAAACTCCTGTGGAATCGATGAGGTTGGTTTTACTCTCTTTGAAAAAGAGTTGAAAAAAAATATTGAAAAACTTGCAGATGATATAGTCAGAGGAAAATATGTGCCCGAACCTCTTAAAAAAATTGAAATCGACAAACCAAACAGTGATGAAAAACGACCCATAGCCATCAGTGCAATTAAAGATAAAATAGTACAAAAAGTGCTCTATGAAAATCTTCATCCTTACTACAATAAACAGTTCAGTGACAAATCATATGCTTATAGACTACAAAAGTCAACGATGAAAGCTATCAACAGAGTGACACAGTTTTTAAATGAAAAAAAGCTTCATGTTGTTAAAACAGATATAGATAATTTTTTTGAAACTATAGATCATGAGAAGCTTTTGGAACTCTTGGCAAAAGATATTCAGGACAAACGAATTTTGAAATTGATAGCCCTTATGATGGAAATAGGGAGTTTTCAAAAATTTACATATAACGAACACCTTGTGGGTGTCCATCAAGGTGATATACTTTCTCCTTTATTTTCAAATATATACCTCAACGAAATGGATAATTTTTTAGAAACGCAAAATATTGCATTTGTACGCTATGCAGATGATTTTGTTATGCTTTTTAACAGTAAAAATGAAGCATATAACGCTCTGAAAAAGTTGCAACATTATTTGAAATCATTAAAATTGAAGTTAGAAAAAGAAAAGACCTCTGTTGTTCATATCAGTGAAGGCTTTGTTTTTTTGGGTGTACGGTTTGAAGGGCGTAACAGACTTATTGAAAATGAAAGATTTTTAAAAACTGTCTCTAAAATTCACCAGCTTGCAAAAACAGGATCAGGCTTTGTCAAATATATAGATGAGTTAAATATTTACCTGTTGAGTTTGAAAAACTACTATCTTCAACTTATCACAAAAAATGCTACACAGCATACACTGTTGCAAAATGCTCTTATAGAGAGTGTTGCATATAAGGTATATCTTGCAAAAGAGTCCAAACAGGTAAAAACGAAAAAAGAGTTTCGCAACTTTGTTGCACAAATCTCTTTTGACTTGCTTTTTGAAGATGAAACAGTAGAAGATAAAAGAGAACTAGCCATTGCCAAAGGGATTGAAAAGTACCTTGCAAACAAATCATACAAAGCCCCGGGAGATAAAATAGCAAAAAAGAAAAACCAATATGCTAAGAAATTTTCTCTTGAAACAACTCTGCATATACAGAAACATGGGCTGATGCTTGGTATATCTAAAAACAAGTTTGTTCTAAAAGAGTATGGCAGAGTAATTAAACGATATGCTTTTGATAGAGTGACACGTGTAATTTTTGAAGGTAAGGGTTTTGCACTCAGTAGTGATGTCTTAAAAAAATGTGCAGATAATAACATTAGTGTGGATTTTATAGACACCAAATCAAATCATTATGCTTCTTTGATAACCTATAAAGCCTCACTTGCGCAAAATATTGCAAAACAGGCACTTGTGTTGAATTCTCCTCTGCGTTTGGAATTGGCAAAATCATTCATAAAAGGTAAAGCAAAAAATCAGATAAATTATTTAAAATATATGAATAAATATCACCAGATGCTTGAAGGAAAAATTTCACAAATGCAGAAAACTTTTCTCAGGATAAAAACTGCTTCAGATGTAGATATGCTTATGGGCTTAGAGGGCAGTATATCTGTAAATTACTGGGATGCTTTACGTTTACTTTTGGATGTACCTTTTGAGAGGCGTATTACGCAGGGTGCAAAAGACCTTGTAAACTCTTCTCTCAATTATGGCTATGCTATTTTATATGGTCAAGTCCAGCATGCTCTTGTGCATGCCGGACTCAGTCTGAATATTTCCTTTTTACATGCACTTGATGCAAATAAACCAACACTTACTTTTGATATGATAGAAGAGTTTAGAACATTTGTAGTAGACAGAGTTATCGTTGCTATGCTCAATAAAGATGAACCTGTTAAGCTTGGTAATGATGGTCTTTTAACCAAAGCAAGCCGTAAACTCATTGCAAAAAATATCAAAGAAAAGCTAGGCTCTTATACCATGTGGAAAAAAGAATCTCAAAAAGTTGAAAACATTATACAAAAACAGGCATATCAGCTTGCTGCTGTTGTAAGTGGTAAAGAAAAAAAATACAAGCCCTTTGTAGGAAAGTTTTAATGAAGTATGTGATTAGTTATGACATAAGCAATGATAAACGCCGAACAAAACTGGCAACCCTTTTGGACAAGTACGGAACACGGGTTAATTACTCTGTGTATGAATGTGAATTTAATCAAGCGAAATTTGATAAGCTACTGTATGAGATAGAACTGAAAAAGCTTATAAATAAAAAGTATGACTCTTTGCGTTTTTATTTTATTCACGAAAAAGCAATGAAGCGGAGTTTTGAATTTGCAAGACGAGCAGATCCTTTTGTGTATGAAGAGATGACACTTTAAAAATATTTCAAATTGTTTTTTAAACGAACTAATGTGTTCGCCTGGTTGCTTTATACTTTCTCTTGTAATTCAAAAATAACCTGCGGATTAATAACATAAATAAAATGAATAAAACAGTTGTAAAATCAGTAGCAGTAGCCCTCTTTTTAAGCTTCTGAAATTGGGGTTATTTATGGAGAGGTACTTAATGCGGGATGAAAGGAAGTATTTTTAAAAATAAACCAGCATTAAGAGACTTATGTGTTTTGTTTAATTATACTGACAAAAATTATTAGGAGATGTTTTTGGATGCGAAAGATATAGCGAGTGAATATGCCGGTTTTTCACTTGATGAGGTACTTACATTGGCCAAGCGTGCAAAAGAGAGTCCGAAAAAAGATTTTTTTATTGAGAATGATTTGCAGATGTTTAAAACGCTGATGCAATCCTTTGTCAATAAAAACAATCAAAAATCAGAAGAGGCACTTTTGTCGACCGAAAATTCAAATGAAACAATGGTAAGTTATGCAAAGAATGAACAAAATCTTGCAGATTTATATCACTATCTGTTGCTGGCATATCAAAATGTTCTTGAAGAAGATTTGCATTTACAAAATTATCAGCCGGTATTTTATTTTGATAACTATTTTGTAGATTTTAAAGAAAATCTGCAGAAGATTTCACAAAACGAAGCAGATACGATTACAACGCACTTTTACTATCAAAAACTCTACAAAACAACACAGGACAAACTCTCGATTATTTACAGAGCCCATTTGCAAAATAGAAAAAAGCATCAAGAAGCATATATACAAAACCGATATGCTTTGACAGATTTACGAGCAGATAAAGAACGCTATCTTTTAGAAGCAGAGATACTGCTTGATGAATTTAAACTCTATGCAAATGCTTTACTCAGTCATGTTCAGGCACCACAGCAACAGATGGAACAATTTGAAAAAGATCTGCAAAAATTACAACAAAGGTTTGAAGTAGCATGATAGAGCAAATAAGACTTTTATATTACAGATTTTTTAAAAAACCCGAAAAATTTTATACAGCAGCAATGGAAAAAGAGCGTGATGCAATACTCAGCGAATTTGACAAAGAGTACAGACTTAAAGAGGTTCATAACATTGAACTGACTAAAAATGAATTTAAGACAAATATGCTTTATGCCGCAGACAGACTTTATCAGCTTATGATTAATGCTTCTAACAGTGTTTATCAAAAAATACAAATTTCAGAAGCAAATTACAGTGTTATAAAGTCTGAACTTGATGACAAGCTTTACAATGAACTTGCAAATTTGGAAAATGAAAAACAAGAGATAAAAACATCATGTGAAGATATAAAAAAAGAGATACAAAATTACGAGCAGCAAAGCAAGGCAATAGAGAGAGAATTTAACAAACTCAGCAACAGAGAAGTTGTCGGTGATTTGCATAAACTACCATGGTGGATTTTTATAACGGTGATGCTGATTGTAGGTGCAGCTGAGCTTTTGATATACCAAAATGTATTTTTATCTCAAGAGATAGGACTTAATGCTGATATGCCCGCAGAGAAGCAAAATCAGGTTTTTTGGACATCCATTGTTATGGCAGTTGGTTTTGTCGGTATGATAATCTGGATGGCACATGCACTCGGAAAACTTTTGCGTCATTTTTCAAATACAACACAAAAAGAGAAAAAAATATATATTGTTAAGATGCTTGTAATTACACTTATCTCTTTTCTCGCAATCTGGGCAACAGTAGATATTCGTTCAAAAATGCATACCATTTTAGCAGATGATACAGCTGTGAAAAATTTAAAAGCACAACAAGACAAAATGAATAAGCAACAACTTTTTGGAAGTGATGCAAAAGCCGAGTTTGGCAGTGCTACAGACGATGAAGCCCTAGATGAAGGGTTTGGCAACAGTGATGAAGATGAAAGTGGTTTTGGTGATGAAGAAGAACCAACAGACAATTTAAAAGAAACCTCATTAGACGAAAAAATGCAAGTTTTTAGAGAAGATGCACAAAAAAAGAAAGAAGATACCGCCTATGTATTTATAATCATCAATCTCTTTATATTTATAGGAGGTGCATTTTTATCGTATTTTAGCCACACATCAAGCCCGATTTATGAGATGATAGAAGCTGAAATAGCTAAATTAAGCAAAAAATATAAAAAATGCAAAAAAGAGATAATAAAAATAGAAAAAAAGATGTCTAAACTGAAAAAAAATGAGATAAACAAACTCTTTTCTCGGCTTGTAACTGCAGCACTGTTTTATGATATTTCTGTACGTACTTATAATGCCTATGTGAGTTCTTTTAAGATTCAATTGGAGCTTATAGAGTCTTATTTACGCGAAATATATAAAGAAAGAGGAGTTACTATAGAAGAAAATTATGTAGAATTTATACTCTCAGAATATATTGTACTCGATAATAGAAAAGAGTTGCAACATGTAAATAATATTGAAGAGTATATGATTTATCATGACAGAAATCAAAAAGATGTTAAGGAAGAAAAAGATGTATAGAATAATATTTTTACTGATTATTTCAGGAATGAGTGCATGGGGTGATACTTTTGTTTTTGTTGATCTCTCAGAAGGGATGCAGCGTGCCCAGTACAATGAACTGGGAAAATTAACATATTTTGATGCAAAGCAAGAAGAGACTATCTATGAAAACGGCGAAAAAGTTTATCTGTATGGATTTAAAGGCAAAGACCATTTGAAACAAAATTTAATATACAGTGAAAAAAAAATTGGAGAGAAGCGGTTTAAAAAAAATGAGTATAAGTTTATCAAGTTTTTTTCCAAGTTGAAAAATGGGTTGAAAAAGCCGGTACAGGGTAAGCTTTACGGCTATGTGGTTTTTTTGGTTGATACTTCGGGAAGTATGGTGGGCAAAGAACATAACTATCTTCGTGAAGTGAAAAAGGCGATGAAGTATCTTGTGAAGAAAAAGGCAAAAAAAACAAAAGTGAGTATTGTTACATTTGATGGTAAAGCAAGTATGCAGGAAACAAAACGGAGTAAGGTTTTGGTGAAAAATGCAACAGACAAACGAAAACTTTTACACATAATTGAGAATATAAAAGTCTCAAGGTACGACACATTTTTAGGAAGTGGACTGAAAAAAGCTGCAGAAATTTTGCCCTTTGAAAGCAAAAAACCAAGAACAGTAATGGTTTTTACTGATGGGGCAAAGATAAATGATGCAAAAACGGCAAAACAGCTTGTGGAAGAATTTAAAGATGACAAGGTTTCTGTAAAAGTTGTTGCTGTAGGTGGTGCTGATGTAGGGATGTTGCAATCATTTTCCACTTCAGGGTATGTTTATAATGCAACCAGCAGTGATTTAAAAAGTATTATTAAAGATGTTTCAACATCATCTGACGAGTTAGTACTGCAACTTGATAATTTTTTTGAAAGTAAAAATCTCAGTGCAGATGACAGAGTTATCATTTATGCAACAATGATGAATGTTGATCCTGTAAGTGATTTTTATCTTGTGCCAAATCTTGCATCAAAAGATTTTTACAGAGAATTTATGAAGCAAAACAAGCAAAGAGGCATTCATCTTGCTTTTCATGGTGCCAAGGTATATGTTCGTATTATTGGCAAAAGAGATATGACAAAACTCAAACAGTTGAAAATATTTTGGAAAACTTATCTTCGTGACAGCGGTGCAGAGATAAAATATCTTCAAAATGCAGAATTAACGCAGGATGATTTGAAATAATGTCCCAATTTTCAAATAAATACTATAAAAATAATTATAAACTCGAAGAACAAAAACCAAAAAAAGAGTTGCAAGATGATTATGTCTGGACATTCTGGAGGTTATGGGGTTTGTATGAATATTTGGTTTTATTTCTTCTTGGTGTAATTATAGTGTTATTGTTGATGATGATGCAAAAACAACCAACTGCTCTTGTTGTAACACAAACACCACAACAACAGGTATATGAGAAGCCTTTACATGTAACAGAACAAATAAGTGAACAAAAAGAGTTGTCCAAAGAGAGTTATTTTCCAAAAAAAATACTTCCATCTGAGATTACACCGAACTCACCTCTAAAAATGGAGGATTACCTCTATTTTGCCGATGATGTAGATGATTTTTATCCTGCTTTTTTTGATGAGAAGAGTAGAAAAAGTATAAAAAGTTCCCGATGTCAAAATGCAGATTGTATCTTGTCTACTCAAGATATAGACCCCATTTATATTGCAACATATATTGCATGGTTAAAAGCAAAAACAGCGAAAAAATTTACGTATAAGATTAAAAACAACAACTACTATATTCAAAAAGAAAAATAATAAAAAAGGCATTTAAGTATGACACTTGTTTCAATTATTGGCGATTTTCACTCTTCTGTTTTACCTGTTTTTTATGAGTTTCAAAATAAAATTAAAGCACATATTATTGTTTATGATGATGCTCGTTCTGACACTCTTAAAGCGCATAAAATATATAAAGGTACAAAACGATTTATTCAGGAAAAAAAAATACCGATTAAAAGCTATCTTTTGAAAATCGATGAAGATTCTCAGCACGATCTTGAAAGTATTAAAGATAATATTTTAGCGATATGCGAAGATGGCAGTGAAATTGTCATAAATGCAACAGACGGCTTGGCAAATATTGCCTTGTATCTGTCAAGTAAACTACTTTCTCAAGGAGTTAAATTCATAATATATGATCGTTTTGACAACAGTTATAATCTTTTAGATGAAAAGGGTATGAAATCATATGCCATTGAACACTCTATGAAGATAAATGAACATTTTATGCTCAAAGATATTGAAATAGTGTCACAGGAAAATCTTGATTTTGCAAGAAGTATAGAGCAAGAACTTGTGAATTTTTTTGAAGGTTGTCACGGAGAAAAATATCTTTATAAGAAATATTTTTCAAGTAATGATAAAATAAGTAAAACACAAAACGGATTTTTGTATGAGTATTATATATATAACCTGATTAAAGGTCTTAACTATGATGATATTGCTTTGGGTGTAAAGATTGTAGATACTTACTCTCAAACTAATGCAGTATATAATGAATTTGATTTATTGATAATGAAAGAGAATCATTTACATATGATTGAGTGTAAATTTATCGATCCGCTTGAAAATAAAGTGGAGTTACTTTATAAACTTGATTCTGTCAGGCAGACCTTGGATGATGATTCCAGTTTGATGCTTTTAAGCAATGAGCCTTTTTACAATGAAGAAAAGGACAATCAGTATTTTATGATAAACAGTGTTTATAAGCGTTCTCATAATAAAAAAATTTATTTGCGGGGTTCTCCGGTTTGCAATACTGCAAGGTTTATCAAAGAAGTGGACGAAATTTTTGAACTGCGTACTGATAGTTTTGATACTCTTCTAAAACATCAGAAAAAACCTATAAAAACTGTAGAAAAAGAGCAGAGCATAACACTTGAAGATATAACACGATTTTTACAGAAAAGTTTTGAACTTGATGTAGATTTTTTAGAAAGAAAAGAGTTGGCAAAACTTTTCAATTATAAAATGAATTATCCACACAATACAACAGTACATAAAAATATGCGAAATAAAACGATAAGAGAGTTCATTCGTATGCTTAACAAAACCGATAATTTTAAACGCGGAAATTCTTCTAAGCAACTGTTTGAATACTTTGAAACACATTTCTTAAACAAACAGGTTTATGGCTAAAAAAAATTATGAATACCGTAAACAACAAAATATTTTCCTATGCTTTTTTGGACTCGCTCTTTTTTACACAGAACAAATGGCATCAGCACGGTGTTTTGGTGCATACTCTGCGTGTGACATATTATGCGCTTAAAGCGGGAGATTTCAAGTTTTTTGCTGCAGCACTTTTGCATGATATCGGAAAGCCTTTTGTCGCTTATAAGAAAGATGCGGAAGATTATGAGTTTCATGAGTGGAGTTTTACGGACCATGAAGAGAAAAGTTATCAGATTATAAAAAACTGGCCTTTTATCAGCGAATACACGAAAAAAATTGTACGGTATCATTACCTTATCCGGGATATTAAAAAGTCAAAAAAAGAAGACCTCCCGAGATATGCTCAAAAAAAAGAAATCTGGGATGCTTTGGACGAGGATTTGCAAGAAGATTTACAAAGGTTTTTGCACTATGATGACCTGGGAAAAGGTAAAAAAAGAAGAGATTAATACAACTGTAACAATTTCGCTATATAATGTGCCATTTGAAGTACAGGTTCCGACATTACCATTAAGCTAAGAAAATTCATGCTTTCTCGGAACCGGTACTTCAGTGCCGGCTGTTGCAATAGTCTTGCCGCTTTCAGCCCGGACTATAAAGTCCGCGTTCCAAATAAATGCTTAACTTAATGGCGGTGATGGGCTCTGAAAAAGCCGTTTAATTAGGCTGAAGAATATATTTCAAAAAAAGGTTAAAAAAATATGAAAAAATTTATGCCGATTCTTCTTATCGGAATTATTGTTATTGTTATTGTTACACTTTTTCTCTCTTTGGAAAAAACTCAGAAAATGGTTGTTATCAAAGAGGGAAATCTCAAGCAACTGCCTTTGAAAATGGAGTTGCACAAGTTTCAAGACAGTGACTGTGGTATGGTCATAGATGATTTGACATATGCCTCTCAGGTTGTTGCCCCCGATGGGAAGACCTGGTTTTTTCATGATCATGGGGATTTTGTGCATTGGCTCAGTGACAAAAAGTTTAAAGATTCTGCTGTTATATGGGTAATGAGCAGAGATACGCACCGATGGATAGACGGAAGAAAGGCCTACTATACATTAAATGAACTGACACCTATGGGGTATGGTTTTGGAGCTTATGAGCACAAAAAAGAGGGCATGGTTGATTTTGATACGATGCGTCTAAAAATGCTCCGGGGTGAAACAATGAAAGATCCAAAAATAAGAAAACAGCTACTGGGACAATAGTGTGGATACGGTAAATTTACTAACAATTGTCACTATCGCTTTTTTAGGCTCTTTTGGGCACTGTATCGGTATGTGCGGGGGTATCGTCCTCGCTTATTCAACGATTAAGATTGAACCTGCAAGCTCCAAGGTCTCCAAAACAGTGGCCCATCTGCTGTATAACTTTGGACGTGTCCTGACCTATACAATTTTAGGAGCACTCTTTGGTGCAATCGGCGGGGTGGCAACGTTTAGCAATACTGCAAATGGTACACTGCTCATCATTGCAGGAACTGCCATGATTTTGGCAGGTTTGTCGTTAATGGGAAAAATAAAATTTCTCACATTGATAGAACACTCCATCTCTTCATCAAATTTTTACAAAAAATCTTTTCAGGCGATACTGCACTCAAAATCAAACACAAGTTTTTTTATTTTGGGAATGCTCAACGGTCTGCTTCCATGCGGTTTTGTCTACTTTTTTGCCATCACGGCTGCAAGTACGGCAAGTCCGCTTTACGGTGCTTTGGTAATGTTTATTTTCGGTATCAGTACTATTCCGGCAATGTTTTCTTTAGGATTTTTATCTTCGCTTGCTTCTGCAACAAGTTTTAGAAATATGATGATGAGCCTCTCTTCTGTGGCTGTGATTTTATATGGGATATTTACGATTTACAATGGGTATGACTACTTGACAAATCCTCTCAGAACACTGTTGCAGTGTCATTAGAGGCGTGAAGTAAAAAGCTTTGGATGGGCTTTTTTAAGTCTGTTTAATTCCTGCTCGAGTTTTTTACCTATCCCGTCTTTTTTTGTTTTGAGTTCATGGAGAAACTGAATGCGTCGTTCAACAAAATAAAAATATAATAATCCGCTGATAGCTGCCGCATACAGACACCATAAAGAGGTAAAACCGTAAGGTCTGAGAATATAGATGATAACAAGACCGATGAGGTTTAAAAGTCCAAAAAGCTCTATGGCAATACTGCTGCTGAGCATCAAAGACCCACAGGTTGTGAGTATGTAAATGCCCGCATCATAAAAGTTTTCAGTCCACGGATTTTTGTAATACAGCGTGTTGTTTACAACACTGACACTTGTTGGTACTGTTGAGAGTCCGTACATTGTATAGACAGCAAGACCAAAACCCATAATAGCTAAAATTCCAACCAGCTTTTTTTTGTATCCGTCTTTTTCTATAAGCCAGATAGCCAGAGGAATGAGAAAGGGCAGCAAACCCTGTGCATAATAGACAAAAATACCTGCGGCAATCTCCAGGGCGCGTGTATCAATATGCCCGCCCATCCCAAGCCAGACAAAACCTTCATCAAACTGATGCAGGGCAAACAAAAGCGGTAAGAGAGCAAAAAGAACTTCATTGGGTGTACTCACTTTTTGAAGCGTGAGGATACCTACAAGCCCGATAGCTCCGGAGAGAGTGAAATTTAATACTGCAAAATATATATCCATAGATGACTGCCTTTTAGCTGTAGAGTGGTGTTCCCTGCTCTTTATGCCATGAGAGAATGTATTCCCATGCTTCTTCTGCATTATCTGCAAATGTAATGATCTCTGTATCCTGCGGGGCAATGACACCCTCATCTTTTAAAAATTCAAAATCTATTGCTTTGTTCCAGTAACTTTTTCCGACAAGGACCACAGGAATTGTCTGTGATTTTCTTGTTTGAATCAGTGTCAGTGTCTCAAACAGTTCATCAAAAGTTCCAAATCCGCCGGGATAAATCACCAAAGCTTTTGCACGATTTAAAAAATGGAGTTTTCTGATGGCAAAATAGTGAAACAAAAAACATAAATCAGGAGTAATATAAGGATTGGGATACTGCTCATGCGGCAGTTTGATATTGAGCCCTATACTTTTAGCCCCTACATCATATGCACCGCGGTTTGCTGCTTCCATAATGCCGGGACCGCCTCCTGTCATTATAGTGACACGGCAGTCCTCAGCACTCTTTCCGCTTTTTCCTACAAGCTGACCGAATTTTCTGGCATCATCATAGTAAATACTTTTGCCAACCATCCGTTCTGCAACATACAGTTCATGTAAGAGGTCTCTGTTGTTGGGTTTTTTCTGCAGCATTTCCCCAATGGCAGAAAGCCGTTTCATTGCAGTCTCTTTCTCGACTATCCGTGCACTTCCAAAGACAACTATGGTATGTTCTATGCCGTGTTTGTTCATTTGAAGTTCTGGTTTGAGGTAATCAAGTTCGAGTCGGATACCTCTTGCCTCATAAGAGTTAATGAACTCTTTGTCCTCTTCGGCCATTGCATATGTCGGGCTTTTCATAATGGTTTGTATCAGTTCTAATGACTGCGGGTCTTCTTCTTGCAGTTTTGGATGTTCCCAGGGTAAAACAGTTTTCTTCTTTTGCATTTACAATTCCTTAAAATATATGTTCAAAATAGAGTCCCCATACGATGGTAATGACACCTAAGAGAGAAATCCACAGTGCCGATTTATAGGTATTTTTTATTGTACCAAACCATAAAGCATAAATAGCTTTAAGCAGGTTGTTGCTTCCTGCGGCTATCATTATAGCAGCAGTTGTCTGGGTGTCCTCGATAGAGAACTTGCCTGTCAGTATAGAGAGAATAAAGGGATCAATATCGGTAAAACCGACTAAAAAAGAGAGTATTTCCAGTCCTGATGTTCCGTAATGCTTCGTCACAAAATGGGTAATGACAATCATGGCAACAAACAAAAAGGCAAACAAAAAAGCAGTTTTGAGTTCCAAAGGATTGTGGTCGACAATTTCAACATTTTCCTGGGTTTTTTGTCCGCTTTTCAAATAAAACAGAGAAATCAGAAATCCTGTAAGTGCCAGGAGTATAAAAGGAAAAAGCAGACTTTTTCCAATCTCAATATTAAAAATCAAGGCAATGACAATGAGACGCAGATACATCACCGAGGTTGCTGAAATAATCGCTGCATCTATGACGGCATACCCTTGCAACTGTTTTGCTTTTCTTGCCAGTACAACAGTTGTCGCAGTCGAAGAGTAAGAACCGCCAAATATTCCTGTAAGGTAGTAGCCCTTGGAGGGGAAAAAATATTTTTGCAATATATAACCACCGTAACTGATGCCCGAAATCACCACAACAGCCAGCCAGATTTTAAAAGGAGAAAGAGGAATGTAGGGAATGATTTTTGTATCGGGAAGCAGAGGCAGGATGACGACAGAGAGGAGTATCATTTTACTTAACGTTTCAAATTCACTGATATTGATCTCTTGTGTGAACTTCTCAACTCCTTTGTTGACATTTAAAATAAAAACAATACTGACATACAGCAGGGCTGTCATCCACAATGCCTGTGTCTGGATAAGTGCGCCAAAAGAGTAGACCAAAAGCATGACAATATAGAGCAGGATACTGCGTTGGTTTTCTTGAAGATTTTTTTGATAGAGCAGGGCATACAAGAGTGTAATTGATAAAAATCCTCCCGCATACAGAATATGCAGATTCGAATCAACCTCAAACAAAACAAAGCCTAAAATTCCTACAAAACTGTAGGTGCGTACATCTCCAAAGAAAAAATTTTCTGTTTTGGAAGTGATATACTGTTTTCTGTATGATTTGACTTCGAGTCCGACCAAAAAGCTAAAAACAGTGACAACCAGAAAATGTACCAAATCAATATTTAAACTCATTTATAAATCAATCCTTTTGTATAACAGCTCTCATCAAAAAGGCATACGACATTGTGATCAAAGCGTAAACACTCTTTGTTCTTGTCTTTATAATCAACCTGTGATAAAAAATGTTTGAGGGTATTGATCCGTGCTGCTTTTTTGTCATCACTGTGTACAACATACCAGGGGGCAAAGATAAAGGAGGTTTTGTTAAACATCTCATCGCGTGCATTTGAGTAGGCTTTCCAGTGTTTTTGTGCCTGTTCGTCAATCGGGCTTAGTTTCCACTGTTTGAGCGGGTCTTTTTTTCTCTCCTGCAGTCTTTTTTTCTGCTCCTCTTTGGAAATATCAAGATAATATTTGATGAAAATAATTTCCGCATTGACCAAAAGATGTTCAAAATTGCCTACCTCTTTCATAAAACTGTCATACTCTTTTTGTGTACAGAAGTTCATTACTTTTTCAACACCGGCTCTGTTGTACCAGCTGCGGTTAAAAAAGACCATTTCTCCACCGATGGGGAGTTCCGGGACATATCTTTGAAAATACCATGATTTTTTGTCTACATCACTGGGTTTGCCAAGTGCGACCACTCTGGCATCACGCGGGCTTAAGTGCTCTATAAAACGTTTTATCATACCGTCTTTTCCAGCAGCGTCACGACCTTCAAAAATCACACATATTTTTAAATTTTTTGCAATGACTTCTTTTTGAAATTTTACAAGTTCAACCTGCAGGGCATATAACTCTTGTTTGTAGATTTCTTTTTTCATTACAGCGCCTCCTCTCCATAGCGTTTTTCATAATACCGAACAACTATGCGTTTGACCATGTCATTAAATACAAACCAGACACTTACATAGCCCCATAAAAAGAGGGCCCACTGCCAGTTAATTCTGGTCATGAGTCCAAAGCTGTACAGACCTATGGCCGTGCCGACAAGTGCTGTTAGAAAAGATGCCAGAAAAAGCGGCCATGAGGGATAGGGCTTTTTAAAGAACCAGTCAGCTATACGGGTGTTGAAAATTGTATAATGTCCGGCGAGAATAAGTTTCACAAAGAAAAGTGTCTGGACAAATCCCAAAAATGATTTATCGTCATGCATGTCAATCCATGAGGGAACTTCTGGCAGGAACATTGCCGTATCGGGATGTGATTTCAAATAGACCATTGTGATATAAAAGATGGTAAAAGAGCTGAGCACTCCGGCAACTCCAAGCCAACTCGAGAGAATAAAGACGATTTTCATATCCCATCGTACCGGTTTTTCTTCCACTTTTGTGTTGTCATAAGCAATTGCCATAATGGGAATATCATTGAGCAGTGCCAAAAGAATAATCATAATCGCAGTAATTGGATAAAAATCAAACACTACAATAGCCAGTGTCATAAATGCCAAAATACGAATGGTTTCTGCTATACGGTAAACAACATAGCTTTTCATTCTCTCAAATACTATACGTGCCTGTTCAATCGCATCTACGATTACATGTAAACCCGGAGCCATAAGCACAATATCTGCTGCTGCCCGTGCGGCATCAGTCGCACCGCTTACCGCAATACCGCAGTCGGCTTTTTTAAGTGCAGGGGCATCATTGACTCCGTCACCGGTCATACCGACAATATGGTCTGCTTTTTGGAGTTTTTCTACTATAAAGTATTTGTCCTCTGGAAAAACCTGTGCAAAACCGTCGGCATTTTCAATGATTTTGACAATTTCACTCTCATGCTGACGGACGGTTCCCTCAGGAAGCGGCTGTGCATCAAGCTCTTTTTGCACTTCCTCGACTATCTGGGCTACCTCTTTTTTGATTTCCTCTTTGTCTGCATCTTTTTGCAAAGTCTTCAATATTGAACGTACGATGATTTCTGAAAGATAGATGTACTCTTTTGTACTCTGTCCTTTGAGCTCTTTGATGTTTTCTATATCCTGTCCGATATTTAAAATACCGGCAATATATTTTGCAACGGCAATGTTGTCTCCTGTGACCATTTTCACTGCCACACCTTTTGCATTTGCTTCGGCTATGGCTTCCTTGGAGTCCTCTCTCGGAGGATCAAAAAGCGGAATGAGTCCGGCAAAATGGTAGAGATCTTCTTCGCATTTTTTATAGGCCACACCAAGTGTCCGAAATCCTTTTTGTGCAAAATCATCCACCTTTTTGTAGGCTTCTTTTTTATCAAACTCTTTTTCATCACATAACTCTATAATAACCTGAGGAGCCCCTTTGGTATAAATGAATCCATCCTCAAAGACACCTTCTGTTTTTTTATGTACCGGATCAAAAGGGATGAACTTTTTCATCTTTGATTTTTGAAGTTCTTTGCCGAGGTTATGCGCCTCAATATAGTCAAAAATCGGCTTTTCTATCGGGTCTTCATTCTCTTTTTTACTGGCATATGCAGCATAAAGCAGCAGTTGCTCCTGAGTAAAGTCTCCGACAAGATACGGCTCGGCAAGACTCATAATGTTTTGTGTGAGTGTGCCTGTTTTGTCTGAACACAAAATGTCCATGCCGGCTGCTTCTTCAATGGCCGAGAGTTTGGTGACAATGGCCTCTTTGGTTGCCAGGACTCTGGCACCCAGTGCCATAGTCACTGTCAAAACTGCAGGCATCGCCACAGGAATCGCTGAAATGGTTAAAATAAGTGCAAATATCAGCAGGTCCAAAAGCGGTTCGCCTCTGGAGACTCCATGCCAGATGATAATTCCTATAAGGACAATCGTCACAGCAATGAGAAAATCTCCCACTTTGATAACCATTTTTTGGAAATGTCCCTGCTCCTCTTTTTCAGCCTTGGCGACAAGGCCGACCGTTTTGCCAAAGTAGGTGTTGACTCCCGTAGCTGTTACACGTGCTGTCATTTCACCCTGTTTGATAATGGCATTGGCATAAAGATCATCCTCGGCCTGTTTGTTGACAGGCAGAGATTCTCCCGTCAGTGCAGACTGATCAACCTGCAAAAACTCTCCGCCGCCAAGGAGTTTACAGTCTGCCGGAACAACATCCCCTATTTTTACTTTGATAATATCATCGGGTACAAGCTCTTTTGCATCAATACTCTGCCATCTTCCCTCACGCAAAACAAGTGCTTTTCTTGCCAGTTTTTTCTTTAAAACGGCAATGGCACTCAGTGCTTTTGACTCTTGATAAAAATCAACAAAAGCATTGACAAGCAGCATAAACAAGATGACAGTAAAATCTTCCCACCTGCGTGCAATGGCAGAAAGAACAGCAGCCGTTTCAATCATCCACGGAATAGGTCCCCAAAATCGCCGTAAAAGTCGATGCAGCCAACTCTCTTCTTTTTCATTTAATTCATTGTAGCCGTATTTTTCCAGGCGTTCTTGAACTTCTTTTTGTGTCAATCCGGTTAAATTATCATCATATCTTTTCATTGTAATAACCTTGTATATTTGCCTTAAAAACATTTTAGCACAATATGTTATAATAAAAGAAAAATAAAGGCTTATTTTATGAAGAGCTCAATAATTGAGAGTATAAAATCGCTTCCTCCTCTTTCAAAAACCATTATTGATATTAACCGGGTTTATGCGGATGAAGAGGCCGGTGTCGGTGACTTGGTCAAAGTTGTGGAACGTGATCCTATGATAGTTGCCAATTTACTTAAACATGCCAATTCTCCTTTGTATGGTTTTGGGAGAGAGATTAAAAGTGTTGCACAGGCTGTTTCACTTTTTGGTATGAGTATGACACGCTCTATTGCGCTTGGAAACTCTGTGCGTAAACTTTTAAATGTAGATATGCAACCTTACGGAGTAACAAGTGAGAAATTTGCAGAAATCTCCAGTATGCAGGCAACGCTTATACGTAAATGGTATGCAAAGATAGATAAACAAAAGGCTGACACATTGTATTTGGCTGCATTTTTACAAGAAACCGGAAAAATTCTGATAGCAAGTGATGTAATCCAGGAAGATGAAGGTGTGAGTTTTCAATCAGAAGCAAAGCATTCAAACAATTTGGCAGAGCTGGAAAAAGCATATGTAGAAGTGACAAGTTCTCAGGTAACAGCAAAAATCTTTGAGCACTGGGGTTTTGAAAAAGAATTTGTGGAGATGATTCGTTATGCAGACAATCCTTTGAGTGCACCGGAAGAGGTACAGGAGTATGCTACTGCTTTGAATATAGTCAAGACTGTCATTCCTGTGAATAGTCCTTTGTCCGAACAGGCAATAAATTTTGGACTCAAACGTGCCAAAGACAGCGGTTGTGATGCAGGTATACTGCAAGAGACAATCAATGATATGCTTGATGCTGCAGAGGTTTCCTCATGAGCAAAACAGTTACAGTTATAGATACATTCGGATTTTTCTTTCGGAGTTTTTACGCACTCCCTCAGCATCTGCGCACAAAGGACGGTTTTCCGACAGGACTTTTAACAGGTTTTACGAATTTTATTTCGAGTTTGCAAAAAGAGCATGACAGTGATTATATAATTTTTGCAATAGATTCCAAAGGGGATACCTTTAGAAATGAAATAGATGTCAACTACAAAGCAAACCGCAGTGCTCCTCCGCCGGAACTGACACAGCAACTTCCCGTAGCCATAGAATGGATAAACAAGATGGGATACAAAACACTTGGCAAGAGTGGGTTTGAAGCGGATGATATTATAGCGACGGTAGTCAAGTGTGCCAAAGAAAAAGGCTATAAGGTCAGAGTGGTTTCACATGACAAGGATTTGTATCAGTTGATAGATGATGACAAAGTAGTCATTGTTGATGCCATTAAGAGAAAATATGTCAATGAAAAAGCCTGTTATGAGAAGTACGGTGTTACCCCGAAACAGTTTATAGATTATCAGTCCATCCTCGGCGACAGTGCAGACAATGTTCCCGGTGTCAAAGGTATAGGCAAAGTCGGTGCCGAGAAACTGCTAAAGGAGTATGGTTCTTTAGATAATATTTATGCCCACATAGACGAAATTAAGGGCGCTACGCAAAAAAAACTGCTTGAGTCCAAAGAACAGGCGTATATGTCAAAAGAGCTGGTCACTTTGCATCCTGATGTTTTTGACTGTAAAGATTTTGATTTTGAAGAGTATAAAATGGATGTTGAAAATCCGTTTTTAAATATTTATGACGAACTTGTCAAGTATGAACAAAATGCAATACTCAGAACACTTCATGCAAAAAATATGGTGAGTCCTGAGCGTCAGGAGAGTGCAAAAAAACTTCAGCAATCGTGTGAAGAAAAAGCTTCAAAACTGGATTTCAAAGCAACACTGCTAACCGATGAAAAAGAGCTCAATGCAGTGCTGGACAAGCTTGATGCAGATACACTCGTTGCTTTTGATACCGAGACAACAGGGCTTGACTATATAAAACACAAGCTTGTAGGTTTTAGTTTCTCTTTTAATGACGAAGAGGCCTATTATGTGCCTTTTGGACATTTTTATCTGGGTGTTGCCGATCAGGTAAGCAAAGAGATTGCAAAAAGTGCCATGCGCCGTATTTTTAACTCTCGTGTAGTCGGTCACAACATAAAATTTGATTTGCATTTTGTCACACGTTTTTTAGACGAAAAAGAGCTGCCTGTATATTGTGACAGTATGATTCTGGCATGGCTGATTAATCCGGAATCGGCTTTAAGTCTTGACAAACTCTCTGACAAACTCTTAGGGCATGAAATGGTGCATTTTAAAGATACGGTAAAAAAAGGAGAAAATTTTTCTACCGTGGAACTTGATGATGCCTGTGTGTATGCTGCAGAAGATGCTTTTATAACACGAAAACTCTATAAACTCTTTTTACAAAAACTGGAACTCCAGGATGCGACACACCTCATAGAAGAGGCAAAAAGAGTTGAAATTCCTTTTATTCATACACTTTTGAAAATGGAAGAAGAGGGGATAGAAGTAGACACAGCCTTTTTAGAAAAGTTTTTGGTTGAGGTAAAAGAGACGCTCGAACATCTGACAAAAAGTATCTATGAACTTGCGGGGAGTGAGTTTAACATCAATTCAACACAGCAGTTGGGAAAAATACTTTTTGAAAAACTCGGGCTTCCTGTGGGAAAAAAGACAAAAACAGGCTACTCTACAGATGAAAAAGTGCTCAGTTCTTTAAAAGAGAAACATCCCATCATTGAAAAACTTTTGGAATATCGTGAAGTGCATAAACTCTACTCTACCTATATAGATCCGCTCTTAAAGTTGGCAGATGAAGATGAACGCCACCGTATTCATACCTCTTTTGTGCAAACAGGAACGGCAACAGGAAGATTGAGCTCAAAAAATCCGAATCTTCAAAATATTCCGACAAGAACACCTCTGGGTGCAAAAATCCGTAGAGCATTTGTAGCCGGTGAGGGCAAAAAACTTATAGGCATTGATTACTCACAGATGGAACTGCGCCTTTTGGCGCATTTTTCACAGGATCCTGTTTTGGTGGATGCATTTATGCATGACAAAGATATTCACCTGCAAACTGCTGTAGTTTTGTTTGGTGAAGAAGAAGCAAAAGCAAAAAGAAACATAGCAAAAACTGTTAATTTTGGACTGCTTTACGGAATGGGACAAAAAAAACTCTCAGATACTCTGGGCATTACAACAAAAGAGGCAAAAGCAATTATAGAGAAGTACTTTGCATCTTTTCCTACGGTTAAAGCCTACTTTCGTTCTATTGTTGAAAAATCAAAAGAGCAGGGGTATGTGGAAACACTGCTCAAGCGCAGACGCTATTTTGACTATGAGAACGCAACACCGATGTACAGAGCAGCCTATGAACGAGAAGCGGTCAACACTGTTTTTCAGGGAAGTGTGAGTGATATTATAAAACTCAGTATGAATAAAATCCATACTGTTATCAATGAGGAAAAACTGCCGGCTACAATGTTGCTGCAAATTCATGATGAACTGATTTTTGAAGTCGACGCAAAAGAGGTTGATATACTTGGAGAGAGGTTTCGAAATATTATGGATCATATTGTAGAACTTAAAATACCTCTGCGGGCAAGTCTCAATATTGGTGATAATTGGAGTGAATTAAAGTAAAACCAATGCTTTGATTTTGTTTTTGGCATACCATAAAAGATAGAGGGCTGATGAAAAGATGATGGCATCAAGCCCTAACCACAATACAATAATATCTGCATGAAAATATCTGAAGAGACTAAATAAAATCAACGGCGCAACTATTTGTCTGTAAAGACTGATGGGAAAAATTACGGAAGATTTTTGCAGTCCCTGCAGCATAGAAATATAAATAAAAATCATAACAAATCCAAAAACCGCAAACCTGCAAGTACAATACACTTTGTGCTAGGTAATAATGTACATTCCAAAAGCCATCATAAACATATTCATACTTGGACCGAAGCCCTGTTTTAGCAACTCTTTAATTACCTGTATATCAAAAGTAAAAGATTTAAAACAAAGGCGAAGAAAAGACCGTTTAGTGTGATGTGTTGGGATTTTTGTGTATTTTTTTCACCTAAAGCATGCGCTACTATGGCGGTAAATGCTTCACTCATGCCGATAGCTATGGCTAAGATCATAAAAAATACAGAAGCAGAAAGTGAGAGTGCTGCAAGCGCAGGTGTTGCAATAAGTCCGGTAAAATAAGTATCTGTAACATTGAACATTGTATGGAAGAAATACCCTGTCATTGCCGGAACAGACAGAGCAATCAGATGTGTTTTTGTTGAACCTGTGGTTAAGTCAGTGTGCATTTATCTCTTTTGTGTAAAATAGAGCATAAGTATAACCAAAGCAGATAAAGAAGCAGGAGCACAAATGAAATACAGATATATAGGTAAAAGTGGTTTAAGAGTGAGCCCGATATGCTTGGGAACTATGACTTTTGGTACACAGACACCTGATGAAAAAGCAGCTTTTGAAATAATGGACAAAGCCTATGAGGCAGGGGTGAATTTTTTTGATACAGCCGAGTTGTACCCTGTCCCTCCTTCTGCAAAACTCGCAGGAGTGACAGAAGAAATTGTAGGCAGATGGCTCAAAACAAAACCGCGTGAGAGCATTATACTTGCTACAAAGGTTGCAGGGGCTGCAAGCGGTTGGTTTGTTCCGCCTGTTCGTCACGGACTGACAGCGATAGACAGTTTTCATATTGAGAGGGCGGTTGAGGGAAGTCTCAAACGTTTGGGTACTGACTATATAGATCTGTACCAGATGCACTGGCCGGATACCATAGTGCCGATTGAGGAGAGTCTTAAAGCCTTTGACAGGCTTGTACAAAGTGGCAAGGTGCGTTATATCGGAACGTCCAACGATACGGCATACGGTACTTCAAAAGCACTGATGACAAGTGAATTCAAAGGATATGCCAGATTTGAGTCCATTCAAAACAATTTTTCTCTTTTAAATCGAAGATTTTTGGATGAGCTTACTGTGCTTTGTGAAAAAGAACAGATTTCGCTTTTACCGTATTCACCACTTGCAGGCGGAGTCTTGAGCGGCAAATACAATCAGACAAATAATACAACAGGAAGATTTGCAACGTATGTACAGTCAAAAAATGCAAGACAAAGGGCCATGGCACAAAGATTTTTAAATGACAAGACGCTTGCCTCGACGCAAAAATATTTAAAAATAGCGCATGATGCAGGGCTTGACCCGGTAACTATGGCGATTGCCTGGTCCAAACAGTTCTCTTTTGTCGCATCCACTATTATAGGTGCCACGCAACCGGCACAACTTGATGCGAGTTTGGCGGCAATGGATTTAGAACTTTCACAGGAAGTGCTTGACGCCTGTGACAAAGTGCATCAGGAAATTTTATACCCTATGGGCTAGGAAGTGTTTGACTGGGTTTGCTGAAATAATATCCTTGTGAATATTCAATGCCCAGGTCTTCTACAATCTTTTGTACACTGGCACTGTGTACAAATTCGGCTACACAGGGAATATTGGCATTTTTTGCAAAAAATGCAATCGCTTTGGTGATTTCATAACTTTTTGGATTGGTGTCAATGTCTTTTATGTATTTTGCATCAATTTTTAAAAAGTCTATATCAAGATCCAAGACTCTTTCAAAGTTTGAATATTCAATACCAAAATCGTCCAGAGCAATTGCATATCCCTTTTCTTTTAAAGCATTTAACTGTTGGATGTGGTTTTTCTTTCCGCTTGCACTGATTCCTTCAAGTATCTCTAAAATAACACGGGAAGGGTTTATACTGTATTGGGCAGATTTTTCATTTAAATAATCCAGAATATAGTGACGTGTCAAATCATCTTCTGTAAGATTTATTGAAAAGACATACTCATTATGTGACATAATTTCAAAAGTTTTGTCTACCATGATTTTGGTAATTTCCGGCAGAAGACCGGAGGAGTGGGCAGGTTTCAAAAAGAAGTAGGGGGATAAAATTTCTTTTTCTGTTTTTATTCGGGCAAGTGCTTCAAATTTTATAATTTCACCGGTGTTGTTGTCCCGTATACCCTGAAAAAAAGGAACAATATTATTTGAAACAAGGGCATTGTGCAAAATGTTATTTGCCTCAATAAACTCTTTTCTTTTTTGAAAAAATATATTTTCTTCCCTGTTGTCGAAAATATAGAGAGAACTTCTGCCTCTTGTTTTTGCATGCTTCAAGGAGATAATCGCATGTTTGAAAAGGTTTGTGCTGCCCGTGGCAGCTCCGTAGGAAAAAGAGATATTCAAGGTTATGGAATCTATAAGCAGTTCATGTGTGTAAAAATACTCTTGTATCTTTTTAACATTTTGTTGTACATCGGCATCTGCATGTAAAATAATGGCAAATCTGTCTGCTTCAAGCTTGCATATTTTTGGATATTGCAGTTTTGTTGTAAAAATATCTGCAACATTGGTGAGCAGTGCGTCGCCTACAGAAAAACCGTAAGTATTGTTGATATAGCTGAAATTATTGATATCGAGAATTAAAAGAGTATGCTTCTGTGTGTTATTCAATAATTTGTCTAAATATGTTTTGTTATGCAGACCTGTTAAACTGTCATAATAAAGCATATGTTGTATTTTGTTCTCTATTTCTCTGTTTTTTAATACAATATTAACAATAAATGCGGCTGTTTCAAGAAGTTTTTTGTGAAAAGGCATCGGCAGTCGATGTTCAAAAGAAGAGAGTGCAAAACTTCCGATGGCTTTGTTGTTTTCATCGACAATAGGCATTGACCAACATGAGCAGAGATTGTAATCATAGGCAACCTGTCTTAAATCGGCCCATCTTTTGTCTTTAAATGTGTTTAAAACATACTGAGGCTTATTGTGAAAGACTGCATTGCCGCAAGAGCCGCCATCGGGTCCCGGTTTGAGATTTTCCAAGGCTTTGCGTCCTGAATCAGGTATAGAGGGAGCAGAAAGGACACTCATTAAACCGGTCTCTTTGTTGACAAGCATAATGGATGCGACAGAATTTGGCAACAGATGTTCTGTCAACAGGCATAAATGCTGAAGTATGTCCTCATAATCGTCATTGAGTGCCAGTTTATTTAAAACAGCACTTTGAATATCAAGAATTTTTTCATACTCTTTTGGAGTGATGTGAAGCTGACCAAGCTGTATTTCATTTAAGTTTTTACATGTAAGCTTTTCTTCCACAATTGTCCTTCCCAGAAATTAAATATATGATAACAATATCATATAACTGCTTAATTTGTTTATGATTTTTCTCTTGTAACTGAATAAACAAAGCTAAAAACTTCGGCAATGGCTTGATACATTTGCGGAGGTATTTCTTTATCAAGTTCCACTTTAGACAAAAGTTCTACCAAGTCTTCGTCTTTTTTTAGCGGTACACCGTTTTCTTTGGCGAGTTGGATGATTTTTTGTGCCGTTTTTCCTTCGCCTTTGGCGCTGACCAGGGGGGCCTGGTTTTTTTCTTTGTCATATTTGAGTGCGACGGCTTTTGTTTTCATACTTTTACCTCAAAACCCATTTCCAAATCATCATTTACCTGCTTTTCATATTTGTTTTGCTCTGTCTGTGTAAAACGGATAGCTTTTGGCACTATGTTTACACTGTAGAGCTGTTTTTTGAGGCTTGGCAGATTTTGCTGCAGAAGAGATTTTAATTTTTCATTTTGGGTATTTATATGTATAGTAAGCTGATTCTTTTCAAAGAGTGCGAGTCGCAGATCAAGTTCGCCGTACTCTTTTAACTGCAAATGAATATCGCAAAAAAATTTGTCGTTTTTTGCATTTTTAAGCGTTATATTGCCTTCTTCTAGTGCATCCCACCGATAAGGAATGTAGAGTGATGCAGAATTTTGAAGGTGTGAGATGAGTTGGTTGTAGTCAATCTGGAGCAGGAGTTTGTCTATAGCTTTGAGAATTTCTTGTTTGTTTGGCTGTACAGAATTACTGAGTTCTTCATGTGCTTTGAGTAAAACTGCTTTAAGGTCGGATGCGAAAACCTCTTTTGGGTTTGTTGCGTTTTTGATGTTTGCTTCTAAAAAAACACCGGAATTTTTGAGTTTTGTTTTGAGTTCTTTTGGATTTATGTCCTGGATGTTTGTCAAAATTTTTTCAAGTGTTTTTTCCAAAGGCAGTGAGGTTTTGTCCTGTCTTAAGGTGTGTAGAAGCTCTTTGAGTGTTGCATTTGTATTTGTCAGATTTTTCAGTGTCGGATTGTTTTTCAACAAATCAAGCAAGAGTTGGTTTTGTTTGGTGTCTGCATGAAGAGACTGTTTAAGTAAGGCATGCAAAACAGAACCCAAATCTTTTGCTTTACTGAGTCTCTGCAACTCCTGTGGAGAAGCACTTTTTAAAACCTCTGCCAAAGCTTTGTTGGTATTTGGCAGGATTACATGTAACTGCTTGAAGGAGACATTGTTTAATTTTATCATAGCCTAAGTTTATCATACTTGAGTATAATACGCAAAAAAACAGAGAGAGAAAATGGATAAAAAAATAGAAGAAATTTTAAATATCTGGCATAAACATTTTGCAGACGAAGCAAACCAATACTCCGAATATGAAGCCTCGGATATTGAATACTTTGTAGGCTGTATGCTCTATAATCATTTTGCATTTTCCAAAGCACATCACAACCTTAAAACTATGGATTTGAGTTATGACTTTTTGTCTGCCTGCGGGGATGAATATGAGATGATACAAAAGATGATAGCCGAGATAAAGTTTGAAGATGAAACAGAAGCTTTGGCATTTTTGCAAAATTATATACAAGAAGCAAAAGCAAAATATACAAAACCCGAGCTTTACTTGCTTGACAGACTCGACTATCATGTCAGTGCAATGGCAGAGCGTTATGCAAAAAATGTGGATGTGCAGAAAATAGATTTTCAAAATCCTTTGTTGAAAAAATAATGAAAAAGTATCTTATAACATCCACACCTTCGTATTTTCAACTCAGAAAACATAGGCCGGATTTCGCACTTTACCGTGACAAAGAAAATAAAAACTATGCAACAGAGGCACAAAATTTTGTGCAAATGTGCAAACCCTTACAAGAACTCAAGGTGTTTTTGCATCAAGAATATAACTTGGCTAAGGAATTGGGTGCAGATGGTGTGCATTTGACATCACAACAGTTTGATGACATTCCAAAAGCAAAAGAACTGGGACTTGAAGTCATCATCAGTACACATACTCATGATGAAGTACATGTAGCCGAGGCGATGGGAGCTGATTATGTGACGTATAGCCCTGTATTTTCGTCTCCGGGTAAAGGTGCACCCAAAGGTGTGCAGGATTTACAAAGTATAGCAGGGATGACAGATGTCAAAATTTTTGCCCTTGGCGGGATTGTCACGCAAGAGCAGATTGATGCGATAAGTGAAACAAATGTCTACGGCTTTGCTTCTATACGTTACTTTTTAGGCTGATTTAGGTAGATGATTTTTGCACTTACACTGATAAGGTGCTATAATCAGAAAATATAATTATTGGGAAGAGTATGGCAAGAGCAACAAAAGAAGAGCGTAAAAACGGAATAATTTCTGCGGCACTGGAACTTTTTTCTGAAAACGGATTTTATATTACAACAATCCCTGACATAGCGAAGAAAGTCGGTATGAGTGTTGGTAACTTTTACAACTATTTTAGTTCAAAAGATATTCTGGCAAAAGAACTCATTATGTATATATCAGAATATCTTGGGAAAAATATCCGTTCTATCAATGAGAGTGATATAAGCACCCAGGAAAAAATTGAAAAAATTGTCTCCATGTATTTTGATACAGCCAAAGAGAGACCGGAGATGATAGAATACTTTTTGCGTGTCTATCTTTCAAACAGGGAAGTGTTTAAAGACGGATGCGAGGGAATGATATGTGTTTCTCCTTTTATTACGGAAATGATGATATTTTTTGAAAAAGGTGTGGCTTCAGGTGAGCTGCATGATCAGGATTTCTTCTCAGCTTTTGGGCTTTTTATGGGCTATTTGGGTGGTATGGTATTTCTTTACGGTGAGAAAATTCTTCCTGAACCATTGGATGATTATAAACAGTCAATTTCTGAGAACATTTATAATGCACTCAAAACAAGAATATAAATTAAAAGTTTTTTGGCTGCAGGGCCTTACATGTAACGGGAATGCCCACTCTTTTTTAAATCTGGATTATTTAGGTGAACTTTTAGAAAAAATAGAGTTTTTACACCATCCCCTTTTACCCTCAAAATACGCTTTAAGTGAAATGGCGGAGTGTAAAACAGGCTGTGATGTTTTGATATTTGAAGGAGCGTATGATCCGTCTTTAAAAAGGGCAGGTGTTTTTGTAGACAGAATACTTCGGCATTATGCAAAAAATGCCAAATACATTATAGCAGTCGGTACCTGTGCCAGTTTTGGCGGCATATTCAAGGCGACTTCTCCCCAGACAAATTCCGGTATACTTTTTAATGAAAACGATAAAAGTGGTCCTCTGCAGGAATATAATGAAAAAATTATTAACTTATCCGGGTGTCCGGTTCATCCGGAGTGGCTGGGTTTTACACTGCATATGATTATTGACAGACGCAAGATTGTTCTTGATGAAGAACACAGACCACAGGAACTTTACAGTTCCCTGGTGCATCACGGCTGCACACGAAACGAATATTTTGAATGGAAAGTGGATGCGAACCATTTTGGTCAAAAGGAAGGCTGCCTGTTTTACAAGCAGGGTTGTCGCGCACCGATGACACACGGATCATGCAATACAATCCTCTGGAATGGTGTAAACTCCAAAACTAGATCGGGAACACCCTGTTTTGGCTGTACAGAGAGTGACTTTCCAAGAACAAACCTTTTTGAGACAAAAACAAATATGTCCATACCGGCAGATGCTCCTGTCGGTGTACCAAAGAGAGCCTACCTGACTGTAACAGGTATTGCAAAAACATTCCATATAAAACGACTTGAGGAGCCTTTGATTGATTACAAAAACGATACTTGAGCAGATAGAGGGGGAAGCATCGCTCTATTTTGACATGAAAGAGGATGTTGTCGATTTTGTCACTATAGCATTTCCCCATTTTAGAGGTATGGAAAAGATGTTAGAGGGAAAAAATGCTTTGGATGCCTTGGTAATCACTCCTAGGGTATGCGGAATTTGTGGTCATTCTCATCTTTTGGCAAGTGTGCGGGCAATAGAAGATGCCTATAAAAAGAGTGGTTCACCCATTAAAATAACAAAAAAAGCATCACGGGTACGTGAAATAACACTTATTTTGGAGATTATACAAAATCATTTAAAATGGATATATTTGGTTCTCATTCCGTACCTTAAAGAGCTCTCAGACTCCACAGAACTGTTAAACACTCCGCTAAAAGGTGCTTACGGGGCTTCACTCGCTACAAAAATCTTGGCAATTTTTGCCGGACAGTGGCCACACTCATCTTATATGATTCCCGGAGGGATTACAAGTGATTTTACTTATGTGGACCTTACAAAGGCAAAAAGTCATTTGCAAAAACTGACAGAGTATTTTGAAACAGAGACTTTAGGAGTGAGTGTTGAGGAGTTTTTATCTTTTGAATCATGTAAAGATTTTGCATCGCTTGAGAGTGATTTTGCAAAAATAGAGCAGTTACTGTTAGATTTGGGAATGCAGAAAAAAGGTCATGCAAAAGATGCATTTTTAAGTATAGGTATCCATGAGTTTTCTCATGCTGCAAAAGTAAAAGGGACAAAGCTTTTCAAGGTAGCTTCCAAATATGTAGATACACAGGAAGCCTATGCGCCGGATGAGAAAAGTTATGCGAAAAATGCTCTTTATAAAAAGCAGTTTTATGAAACAGGTCCACTTGCACGTTGCATGGCAAAAGAGTTCAAACTCATAAAAAATATGCACAGAAGATTTAAAGACAGTGCTTATACCCGTGTTATGGCACGTATTTATGAAACTGCACACCTTCTTGCGTTTTGTAAAAAACTTTTAGATGAGATAGATATCAGTGAAGTATCCTGCATAGAGACTATTGCGCTTAAAAATATCTCAGGAATGGGAGAAGGTGTTGTGGAAGCACCCAGAGGGCCGTTAATTCACAGAGTGCAAATAAAAGAGGGTATTATAAAGTCTTACAAAATCATCACTCCGACACAGTACAATATAGCTAGCGGCACAAAAGAAAACCCTTCCCCCGCACAACAGGCAATGCTGAATTGTTCACAGGCAGATGCAAAATTTATATTTCGCACTTTTGATGTCTGTTCTGTGTGTACTACTCACTAGTTTAGTGCTAAAACCATATAAGAAAAAAATAAATTTAGTTCAATTTAATAAATATTATATTTGTTTAAGTTATTCTTTTGTAATATAGTGAATGATTATTCATTTATAGAGAAGGAGTCAGCTATGGCGGATAGAATTGAAGGTGTAAAAAAACTCTTTACATCAAAAAGTGCACGCGTTGAGACAAATAAAGGGGATGCTTATTATGAAAAGCTGTTTGAAAAGTGTCAGGCCCGTATTGAAGAGTTAAAAACGCAACAACCGATTAATAACAGACTGGACATTACTGATGTTTTGGAGATGCAGGGAATCGAGAGAAGGGATTTTTTAAAGTGGGCAAGTGCAGTAACCGGTATGCTTATGCTTCCGGCTTCTTTTACTCCGCTTGTAGCTGACGCTGCGCTGCTTATGAACAGAGCGCCTGTTATCTGGCTGGAACTCTCAGACTGCGCAGGAAATTCAGAAGCACTACTGCGTTCAGACGGACCGAAAATTGATGAAATTGTGCTTGATATCATCTCTTTGGAGTTTCATGAAACACTTCAGGCTGCTTCAGGACATCAGGCTGAAAAACAGCTTGAAGATGCGATGGAGACTTTTAAAGACAAATACCTTCTCTTTGTTGAGGGAGCGGTACCTCTTGGTATGAACGGACAGTTTGGAACTATAGGTGCAAGCGGTGAGACTATGCATGATCACCTGTTGCGTGTGGCAAAACATGCAGCTGCTGTTGTTGCAGTTGGAAGCTGTGCGACTTTTGGAGGAGTTCCTGCGGCTGCTCCAAATCCGACAGGTGCAGTAGGTGTGATGGATGTTATACAGGGCAAACCTCTTATCAACATTCCTGCCTGTCCTGCCAATCCTGCAAATATGGTAGGAGTTATTTTGCACTATATCTTAACCGGACAGGTTCCGGAACTGGATTCACTGCTTCGTCCGAAGTTTGCTTTTGGCTATAGAATTCATGACAACTGCGAAAGAAGAGCACACTTTGATGCAGGTGAGTATGTGGAAGAGTGGGGTGACGAGGGTGCAAAAAACAACTTTTGTCTCTATAAAGTCGGCTGTAAAGGTCCAATGACATTCAACAACTGTTCTATAGTAAGATATAACGAGGGTGTAAACTGGCCTGTTGGTGTAGGTCGCGGATGTATCGGCTGTTCAGAACCGGATTTCTGGGATAAATATGCGTATGAGAGACCAATGGCAGATGCGAAAATAAAAGCACCTACCGGCGGTGTGGAAAAAACTGTTGATGAGTTTGGTTTGGGACTCTTGACCGCAGCGGGTATCGGTATAGGTATTCATGCAGTGGCCAGTGCAGTAGCAGGGAAGAAAGAAGATGGAGGAGAAGCATAATGGCAAAGAAACATATAGTAGTTGACCCTATAACAAGAATCGAGGGTCATTTAAGAATAGAGGCAATTATAGATGAGAACAATACAATTGTAGATGCGTATGCTTCCTCAACACTCTTTAGAGGGATTGAGACAATTTTAAAAGGGCGTGATCCACGCGATGCGGGATTGTTGGCCATGCGTATTTGTGGTGTTTGTACGGGAACGCATTATCAGAGAAGTATTGAAGCTGTAGAAGATGCTTTTGATATTACCATTCCTAAAAATGCGCGTTTGGTGCGTAACCTTATTCAAGGGGCGCTTTATATGCATGACCATTTGGTGCACTTTTATCACCTGCATGCACTTGATTTTGTGGATGTTGTTTCAGCACTCTCGGCAGATCCGAAAAAAGCGGCAAAAGAAGCAGAAAAATGGGCCGCAGTAGCCGGAACTGTACCGTATGAAGGGTATGGAGATCTTAAAGAGGTGCAAGACAGAGTAGCCAAATTTGTCAAACAGGGCCGTCTTGGAATTTTTGGAAACGGTTACTGGGGGAACAAACATTATAAACTGACTCCGGAACAAAACCTCATTGGTGTCGCGCATTACCTCAAAGCACTGGATATTCAAAGAGATATGGCAAAAATGCAGGCTATCTTTGGCGGGAAAAATCCGCATCCTCAGTCTATCGTTGTCGGTGGGGTGACCTGTGTGCAGGATATCCAAAACCCTGCAAGAATTGCTTTGTTTAAACAGCTTTTACAAGATACCACAAAGTTTGTCAAGCAGGCCTACCTTCCGGATGTTTATATGGCCGGAACAATGTATGCCGATGAGGCAACGGACTCAAAAGCGACATTTACTGAACTTATGCAGGGCAAAGGTGTCGGTGGAACCGGCGGAGGTCTGCTAAACTATATGACCTATGGGGATTTTAGACTTGATGATACCGGTTTTTACAAAGCAAAAACACTTTTTCCTAGTGGGATTGTCTATGGCGGCGATTTGTCAAAAGTTGAAGATGTTGATCCGCAAAAAATTGCAGAAGATGTCACACATTCATGGTATGCAGGTACAGGAAAACCCGAACATCCGTATGATGGTACAACCATTCCTGAATATACCGGACTTGATAAAAAAGAGGATGGCATAGCCTACCTTAAAACTAATGAAAAATACTCCTGGATCAAGTCACCGATTTACAATGATACCCGTGTTGAAGTCGGACCTTTGGCACGTATGGTTGTCGGTGTTGCCAAAAAAGATGAGCGTATTACAAAATACGTAACAAACTTCCTCAAACGCGGTAATTTACCGACGGCGGTACTTTTCAGTACAGTCGGACGTACAGCCGCCCGTGCAATTGAGACTGAACTGATGGCTGATGTCATGGTTGAGTGGGTAGATGAGTTGGCTGCAAATGCAGCAAGCGGAGATTTGCGAACATGGACAGAATTTGATTTTGACAAGGTCAGTGTGAAGACAAAAGGGATGGGACTTGCCGAAGCACCTCGTGGAGCACTCGGTCACTGGGTAAGAGTAGAAAACGGAAAAATTTCCAATTATCAGGCAGTAGTGCCTTCAACATGGAATGCTGCACCACGAGATTACAAAGGCCGTTTGGGAGCATACGAAGCAGCACTTATCGGTACAAAAGTAGCAGACCCAGAGCAGCCTCTTGAAATTATTCGTACAGTTCATAGTTTTGATCCTTGTATCGCGTGTGCAGTGCATGTTGTTGATACAAAGGGTAAGGAACTCGGTGTCTATAAAATAGATACCGGTTGCAGTATCTAAGGAGAACAATTATGAAACCTAAATACAAACAAGTCAAAAGGATGACGGCTTTTATGCGACTCAACCACTGGGTTGTCGCATTCAGCATGGTAGGTGCGGTAATAACCGGACTCTATATAGGGCATCCTTATTATCAGACACTGATTGCTGAGCCTGCTGTTATGAAGTATGTGATGGCATGGAACCGATGGGTACATTTTATAATCGCAATCATATTTGATGTCAGCAGTATTGTCATTGCATATCTTTATTTCTTTTCAAGATTTGAAAAGCCATATAAAAAGATAATTCCGACGGCAGGAAATATCAAGGAATTTTTTGAAGTAATCATAAACCTTGTTATGCTGAACCGCCGTAAAAAGTTTGACTCTACCCATAGTGACAGTTTCAATACTGTTTTCTTTTTGCTGTTTCATTTAATGCTTGCATGGATGCTTTTGACCGGACTGCAACTCTATGTACACGGGCTTGAATCCGGGCTGAGTTCTATCGGATCATGGTGGCCCTGGATGTTGCATTTGGTGACAGACTGGACCCTGCCGGTTTCATCATGGATGATTGGTTCAACGGCAACGGGAACAAATATTATGGATGTGCGTATTGTGCATCATATGACTATGTGGTTTATCCTTTCCTGGGTGGCATTTCATATCTATTATCAGGTATGGCGTACCATATTTTGGAAAGAGGGAGACATCGGTATTGTTGTCAGCGGTACCAAATTTGTTAAAGAGAAAGAAGCATAGCGCTTCTTTCTGACACAGAAAAATCATTTTAAAGGCATTCAATGGCATTCATCTTGGAATTAGACACAACATCTTCTCAAAACTATCTTTATAATACCGTCGTATCTATTGTAAAAACCCATGATATTGTTGCAGACATATCGCAAAGAGAGGGGAAAATCATTTGTGCTTTTGCATCAGAACATGGAAATTTACAAGCGTGTCTTGATACAATTGCACAAAAACTGCCGGCTTCCATCTTTTTAAAAGCTTCCAAAAGTTATGAAAATGAGGAAGAAGTCTCTTTGAGGATGGAATTAAAGAATGAATATCCTTTAAACTTAGGGCTTTGCCCCTCCTGTCAAAAAGAGATGTTTGATGTGAGTTCACGCAGGTATTACTATCCTTTTACCTCATGCAGCTGTTGCGGAGGCAATTACAGTTTTTTAAATGCCTATCCCTATGCACGACAAAATACCTCTATGAAATTTGTTGTTCCCTGTGCATCGTGTAAAGAAGAGATGCAAAGTGCCGGTTTGAGAGAATCGCATCATATTAACAGCTGCCAGGAGTGTGGTATACCGGTACGTCTTGTCAACAAGTCGAGTGAACGCTATGCCAATGATGCAGGAAGTTTTCGTACAATGTTTGAGGTGGCGGCAAAAGCACTCAAAGATGAGCAAAAACTGCTTATAAAAACGACAATGGGGTACCGTCTTTTTTATACAACGGCCACAATGCACAATGATTCTGTACTTATGATGATAAATGCGACGAAAATAACAGACCACCTCTCCTTGATTAGAGAGGAGTTTAATGCTCTGCTTGGTATTGAGCGGCCACTCTTACATGTAACACTGAAAAATGAAGCGCTTAAAGAAAAGCTTGGACGCAATACCGCCTATGTAAAGTATCCTGATGACGGGTTTTGTATTTTGCTGGGAGCGGAATTGCAAAAACTCGGAGTAGATTTCATTGCCTATGAAGATGCGGATGCTGCCTGTGAGGCTGATATGCTGATGGATTATGACCTTGAAATCAACCCGCAAAAAGATATGAGACTCTTTTTAAACAAAGATGTCTCTTTTATTGCTCAGGGAGAGAGAGTCTCTTTCCCCTCACATAATTTGAAAAAACGAAACGTTTTGTCTATTGCTGACGAATATATCGGCTTTGCAAAAGAAGATCAGATGTTTTTTGATAAAATGCAACACTTTGACTCTTTACATGTAGAGCAAGTAAATGTCATAGAGGGGACTCAAGAGGTGTATCATCCAAATCAGCATATTTTTATGCCCGAAGAGGCTTCTTTTATGTCCGTGATTGCAGAACATGAGATTTTCGGACAAAAATGTGTCGGAGCCTATTTTGACGAAGAACCCTCTTTTTTGTATTATGACGGCAAAAATGTTCTCAGAGTTGTGCCTCCCAAGGCTTTTAATGGCAAAAACATCATAGAAGATATAAAAAACCTCAGAGAAGGGTCTGACAGACTTGTCATAAATTTAGAAAAAAATATGCCTCTCATTTATAAAAAGCTGCTTCATTTGCAAGAGAAAAAAGATGTGAAACTTTTTGAAGCAGTGGCAATTTTGCTCGGCATTGAAGATGAAACAATGCGGGGTGTTGTCAATGAAGCGATGAAGTTTGTGGGAAAAGGCGGCATCCAAATTGATACTCATGTAAGTGACAACCGTTTTGACCATGCGGCTTTTCTCTCAAGCATAATCTCATACCAGTTGGCTGATGTAAGTACTTCCATACTTGCTTATTCAATATTTGAGAGTTTTGGGGATTATTTTAATGATATTTTACAGGAACTCAAATCCAAAACAAAAGCCCAACACATTGTGTTGTGCGGAACACATTTCGCAAACCAGTCACTCTTTTCCAGAATGCAAAGAAATCTGAAAATGTCTCCGCCTCTTATGAATATAAATTATCCAATAGGCAAGGAGAATGCTGTTGTCGGCGGAGTCTATCTGTAGAAAAAAGATATATATCAGCGGTATTGTCCAGGGTGTCGGATTTCGCCCGTTTATCTATGCCCTAGCCAACAAATACAGCTTGTGCGGCTTTGTTTTTAATGATGGAAATGGCGTTGTTGTTGAAGTACAGGGGGAAAACGAGACGCTTCTTGAGTTTATCAAAGAGATCGATTTTTCGGCGCCGCCTTTGAGTAGAATAGATACGCTTAGCACTGAAGATATACAACTCAAAACTGATGATGGTTTTAGGATTGTAAAATCCCAAGACAGCGCTCTTTCAACAATGCTGAGCCCGGATATGACATTGTGTGATGATTGCAAGCGTGAAATGTTTGATAAGAAAAACCGCCGTTACATGTATCCTTTTATCAACTGTATCAATTGCGGACCGAGATATACCATTATAAAAAATCTTCCCTATGACAGAAAAAACACCTCAATGCAAAACTTTACAATGTGTAATACATGTAAAGAGGAGTATGAAGACCCGACAAATCGTCGTTATCATGCGCAGCCGATTTCCTGTTATGACTGTGGACCGAAGTTGGAATTTGTATCTTTGATGCAATCTTGTCAGGCTCAGGAGAATGAGGCTGTAGAAAAAATATGTGAGTGCATAAAATCCGGTAAAACAGTGGCCGTCAAAGGACTGGGCGGCTTTCATCTTGTATGTGATGCAAGAAATGAAGAAGCAGTGATGCTTTTGAGAATAAACAAGCACAGACCAAGCAAACCCCTGGCTGTAATGTTTGAAAATATAGAGTCTATACAAAAAATTTGTCAAATTTCCAAGCGTGAAAAAGAACTCATAGTCTCAAAAGAGCGCCCCATTGTTTTGGTAAAAAAGAAAAAGGAGCAACAGGTACTATGCAAATACATTGCTCCAAATATAGACAGAGTAGGTGTGTTTCTTCCTTATACACCTTTGCATGAGTTGATTTTAAAAAAACTCAAATTCCCCATAGTAGCCACAAGTGCAAATTTAAGTGACGAGCCGATTATTCAAGACCAAAAAGAGCTCTTTAAAAAACTGCCGCTTGTTGTGGAAGTATCACTCAACCATGACCGTGAGATTATTAACGGCTGTGATGACAGTGTTATGATGCAGATTGCCAATCAGAGTATCACATTACGGTTGGCACGGGGTTTTGCACCACTGAGTTTTGTAACAAAGATACAAAAGAGTAAAAAAATCCTGGCACTCGGTGCGCAGCAAAAAAGTACAATTACTTTGGCTTTTGAGGGGAATATTGTTATTTCACCTCATATCGGGGATTTAAATACAGTTGGAGCTATGGAGTATTTCAGACAGACTGTGCAGACTTTTCAAAGACTTTATGATTTTCAACCTGATATTATCGTATGTGACAAACATCCAGGATATGAAACTACAAAATGGGCTCAAGAGTACATACAAAATCATCCCTTATGTGAACTTGTACAGCTGCAGCATCATTATGCACATGCTTTGGGTACGATGGCAGAGTATGCTTTGGATGAAGAGGTCTTGGCATTTTGTTTTGATGGTACAGGTTTTGGAGACGATGGAGTGTTATGGGGTGGTGAAGTGCTTTTGACAACACCAAAATCGTACAAAAGAGTCTGCCATATAGAAGAATTTTCTTTGATAGGGGGTGAAAAAGCGATAAAAGAACCAAAAAGAGTTGCCCTATCCCTTCTATTTGATGTTTTTTCTCTTGAGGAAATAAAGAGTATGCCCAATGATTTTGTATCCTCTTTGGATACAAAAGAGATACAAACGCTCTACCTCATGCGAAAAAGGGGTATAAACTCCATACAAACTACTTCTGTCGGAAGACTTTTTGACGCTGTATATGCTTTGTGCGGTTTTTTGAATCCTTTAGGATACGAAGGAGAGAGCGGGATGATTATGGAGAGTCTTGCACGCGAATTTAAAACAAGAAAGAAGTATACTTTTGAGCTAAAAGATGATGTGATATCTTGTAAAAATCTCATAAAGGAGATACTTGCAGAAGAGAAAAAAGAGCTTATTCCGGCAAAATTTATGAATGCTCTTGCTGCAATGATATTGCAAATCAGCTTGCAATATAAAAACAAAAGAGTCATACTCAGCGGAGGCGTTTTTCAAAACAGCTATTTATTGGAAAAAGTTGTATCTCTTTTTCAAAAAAATAATATTAAATACAATATAGCATCAAAAGTACCGGTAAATGACGGTGGTATATCACTGGGTCAGGTCTATTATGCGTTACATCAAACCAGTATCAAGGAAAATTATGAATAAAAAAACAGCACTTATCGGCAGTGGCAACGCATTTTTTAAAGATGAGGGTATAGGGCTTTATGCAGGAAAATTTTTAAAAGAAAATTTTGATTTTGAACCGGAAATCGAAATAGTCGATGGGGGTACACTGGGCTTTAAACTTATGCCTCTTTTGCAGGAATATGATGCAGTCATTATAGTAAATACAGCCTCTGATGATACGAAAAAAACGGGAGAGATCAGCGTAAAAACAACTGATGAGTTTTTAGACGGAGATCTTGTAAAAAAAACTGCCAATGAAGTTGAAATTGCTGAAATGCTGCAAATTTGTTCTATGAGTGAAAAAATGGCAGAGACAACAGTTATCAGCATCGTTCCGGAGGATATTATATCGGTAGAAGTGGCATTGAGTGAGGCTCTTGAGTCGCATTGGCAAAACTATATAAATGTTATTTTACAGACTTTGAAAAATATGGGAATTGCTGCCAAAGAAAAAGAAAAAAGATGCTCTTTAGAAGATATTTTGCATATATTCGCCAATCCGAGTATAGAATTTAATCGTGGTTTTTAACAGGAGTATAAGATAGAATATATTAATATATGAATGTTCATTCATTTTTGAGATTTTGGATGCAACTACGACTTTTTCATGATAATGCAGATATGAGATATATCCACAACTCCTGTAATTCCTCAAAGTTCAAAGCAAATTACATCTGCATTATCGATTTAGCGGGTTTTTGAAATTTTCAATAATAGCTTCCAGTGAGACAGGATATTCATTTTTACTGACTTGAATTCCCTCTTTTTGCAAGATAGTAATGACAGTATCAATATATGTACAAAAAGTCTTCTGCATAGTCATACTCAACCCTATACATACGTCAATTTTTTGTGGCACTATGCCGATGATGCTTGATTTAGGGATCTCTTTTCCCATGAGTTCTAAAATGTCAAAACACTGCAATACACCTATCTCATGTGCTCCACCCGAGTTTAGACCATATCCGGTAAGCTCATTTGACGGTATATGATAGATACTGCCGGGTTTGTCGTCTATCTCAATGGCATCAAGAATGATGATATGTTTGTACTCCATAAAAAGATTTAAGAGGTTTATGCCCTCAACACCGCCATTGATAATATCTGTCTGCGGAGAAAATGTGTAGTTTTTTTCCAGGTATTGTGAAGCATAAACAGCTACACCATCATCAAATTCTAAAATGTTTCCTACGCTTAGGAGTGCTAATTGTTTCATGTCTGCTCTTTAAAATAGTTTTGTATGAGAAGTTTTAAAGCTTCTTCTTTTGAATAATTGAATTTAAACTCAAACTCTTTAAGGTAGTAGGGGAAATATTCGTTGGAAATCCCTTTGTATAAGGTGATATTTTCCTCAAAATACTCCCAAAATTTCACGATGGTATTGTAATGTTTGGAAACTTTGATAATCCTGCTTTGACGCTTGAATTTGTTCAACTCCTCTATATATACTTCTTCAATTTGATCTTGTAAAAACTGTGCTTTGTATTTGTGCAAAGAGGGCATTAAAATGGTGTAAATGTAGCCTTCATAATCAAAAGTCAAAAAGTTATAGGCATCAAAAAGTGCATTTTTTTGGCTTTTTTTTGATTTTTCTATATAGAAATACTCTTCATACTCAACACTTTTTTCTCTGATTTTTTCATAATGTTCTTCTGAAACAGCGGCACATAACAGACGAAAATCATGATAATAGTTTTTTGTTGAAATATAGGAAATATGGTAAAGTTTAGAGGCTTCAAGGGCACTGATATTTCGAATAAAACACTCCATTAAAAAGAGTATTTTATTGACTCTCGCACGAGAATATTTTTTCTTGCAGGAGGAACATTTTAGGTTGTTTGTCGCTGTTTTGTAAACATAGTGTTTGCAATACAAACATTCTTGCTGCCAGATCATATGTAAACCTCCTCCCCTTTAAAAATGTAAATGATAGTGAGAATGTGTAAAATCTTTTTTATGTCTGTGTTTGTGCTTGTGGATAAGATTTGCTTTTTGCAAAGTTTGTAAATCTCTAAAAAGTTTTTCAATATCTCCGTCATATACCATTGTATGTTTTTCATCAAGGACAATAGCTCTGTTGCTTACTTCATAGGCTATGCTCAAATCATGTGTTGCGACTATGACTGTTGTCTCTATTTCAAGCATTAAGTCTACAAACCAGCCGGTAGTCCTTGGATCCATCGCAGCTGTAGGCTCATCCAAAAGCAAAATTTCCGGTTCATAAACCAAAATGGAAGCAAGAACAACTTTTTGTTTTTCACCACCGCTGAGTTCAAGCGGGTTTTTGTCTAAAAGATGTGTAATGCCGAACTTTTCACTTATTGCCAGTACTTTTTTGTCAATGTTCTCCTCGTCAAATTCACGTAAAGAAAAGGCTATTTCATCTTTTACGGTGGGATTGAAAATCATGCTTTCGGGATTTTGAAAAAGGATGCCTACTTTTTTTCGGAAGTTTTTGTCAATATTTTTTTTGCTAATTTTTTTTGTATGAAAAAGATACTCTCCTTTTTTTGGAAAATAGAGGGCGGCTAAAATTCTTAAAAGAGTTGATTTTCCGCTTCCGTTACTGCCTAAAAGTACGACTTTTTCACCTTTGTTGATTGTAAGTGAAATGTCATGTAAGACTTTTTTTTCTTCATAGTAAAACTCTATATTGTGCAGTGTTATCAAAAAAACCCCCTTGCTTTCATCGCTAATGTTCTCTCTTTTGAATCTTTTAATGCTTTGGAGAAGAAAAATTCAAAGACTCTGAGAATGAACTTTTTTTCTCTTGAGTGGAGTTTTTTTATGACTCTTGCTTTGTATGCAAGTGTAAAATCTTCATAGGTTTTTTTATAAGAGATGATTTGAGAGAGTGTAATCATCAGTAAAAAACTTAAATCTTTGGAAAAAGCAAAAAATTCCACCATATTAATTTTGTGAAAAAAATAAAATACAAAATATGTTATCGTAAAAACTTTAAGATTGATGTAAAAGATATAATGATAAGGATCAATGCCCTTGAGAGACGCAACAATAAAATATCCAAGAGAGACACTTAGATTAAAAAAGAGAAGCGACTTCACTGCTCTTTTAGTGATATAGAGTGCTTGCTTATAAGAAAGAAGAAGTAAAACAGCTAAAAACAAAGCTGTAAAAACCATCTCTTTTAATGAAAGAATCAGTAAAAGAGAGGCAATAAAAAAGAGCCTATACAGAACCATGATTATCCTGTTTTTTGGCTGTGATTTTTGTAAAAATATAAAAAATCCCATAAACCAGAACCAAACCGAGCAGGGCAGAGAGATAGTAACTGACTACTTCATTCATTCCGTTTATGGAGTAATCAGGTAGAGGTGAGGAGAGCGTATGTGCATTTTTAATCCCTGTTGGTATAAAACCCAGAATTTTTTCATAATAATCCTCTTCCCATTCTCCCCATGCCGGATTTTCACTCAAAAGCCCAAGAGGGACCGCTACAATTAAAAGAGACAAGAGAAGATAAAGTTTATTTTTCATAAGAGAGCTCCCTGTTTTTTCCTTTAAGATAGTTATAAATCAGTTGTGTAAATATTCCTTCAACCATTCCGAAAAAGAGGATATGTGAACCGACCAGTGCCACCATTGTTGTTTTTAAATCAAAAGGAAAGTAAAGTGGCTGTCCGTTATGTGTCCAAAACAATGGCTGTATGCCAAGGGCAACTGCCACAACAAAGGATGAACTGACAATACCCATCCAGCCTGCCAAAAATGGTGCAAATTTTTTGTTCTTGAATATCTTAAAAACAAAATAGGCACTGAATGAGCCTGTCAGTGCCATAGAAAGAGCATTGAGTGCATATGCTGAAATGCCTCCGTCACCAAAGACTACAGCCTGTATAAGCAGTACCAAACTCACAGAAATAAAACCTACCCAGGGTCCGAATAATATAGCAATGAGTGCAGCACCGACTGCATGTCCGCTGGTTCCTCCTGGAACAGGAATATTAAACATCATAATAATAAAGCTCATTGCGCTTAAAGCTCCTATAAGAGGAAGGGTCTCTTCATTGAGTTTTTCTTTGAGCTTTTTGAATCCATAAATCCAAAGAGGCAGTGCAACAGCATAGGTCGCTATGACGGTTGTCGGAGATATATAGCCATCTGGTATGTGCATTATTTTTCCTCATAAAATTTTATCCTATCTCTAATTGTATAGATTTTAAATGATTTGCAGATAAAAAAGATGAGTTCTTGTATTGTTTTGGAACCAGAAATGAATATTTATTCAGAAATGTTCCAAAACTATATAAGAAATAAGTAAATTTACCTTTTTTTTATTTTTATTCAAATAAACTTTATAAAAATTTGTTTGAGGAAAAAATATGTGCGCAGATTGCGGATGCTCAATAGCAGGAAAAGAACACACTCACGATCATAGTCATTCACACGACCATAACCATCACCATTCACATGAACATCAGGCAGCACATGAAACTCTGCATCATAACCCGCAGCTTAATGATTCTAAAACGATTAGTGTCATTACAAAAATTTTAGATAAAAACAATCATGAAGCAGGACATAATCGTGCCCATTTTGACAAACACAATGTCTTGAGTATTAATCTGATGAGCAGCCCCGGAAGTGGGAAAACAACACTTTTGGAAAATATGGCTGATATGGCTGGTTTTAAGTTTGGAGTTATTGAGGGAGATCTTGAAACGAGCAGAGATGCTGAGCGAATTAAAGCAAAGGGGATACCTGCATATCAGATTCAAACAGGGAGTGCCTGCCATTTAGACGCATTTATGGTGCATAAAGGGCTTCATGATATGCCGCTTGAAGAGATTGATGTCTGTTTTATAGAAAATGTCGGCAATCTTGTCTGCCCTGCATCTTATGATGTCGGAAGTCATCTTAATATTGTCCTTGTTTCTGTTCCTGAGGGAAGTGACAAGATAGAAAAATATCCTGTAATGTTTCGTCAGGCTGATTTGATACTTATTACAAAAACGGATTTGCTTGAGTATTTTGAGTATAATGTGGAACATGAAAAAAATGAAGCACGAAAAATCAAGCCAAATGTCGATATTTTGGAAGTAAATATCAAAGACAAAGCCTCCGTCCAAAGAGTGATAGACTGGATAGAATTTAAAAGAAAGATGAGAGGGTAATATGTGCTTATCAATACCAAGCAAAGTAGTAAAGATAGATAAAGAACGGAATGTTGCAGTTGTCGATACTATGGGTATCACAAGAGAGGCCGGTCTTGAACTTATGGAAGAAGATGATGTGCAGATTGGCGATTATGTATTGTTGCATATCGGTTTTATTATGAATAAAATAGATGAAGAGGATGCTCTCGAATCACTCAGAGTGTATAATGAAATTTTAGAAAAACTTGATGAGGAAGAGCGGCGTTCTTTGGTTGAAGAGGATGATAACTGTCCAAACAGGGGTGCATAAAATGGGTCAACTCCAGTTAAAAGATCTGTATAACGGTTTTCGAAATCCTGAGGTAATTGAGGGTTTTGCAAAGATTATAAACGAAGAGGCAAAAAAACTCCCAAAACCGATTAATATCATGGAAGTCTGTGGAGGGCATACGCACTCTATTATGAAGTTCGGTCTCCCACAGCTTCTGCCAAAAAATATAAACTTTATCCACGGACCGGGATGTCCTGTCTGTATTATGCCTAAAGAGCGGATTGATCATGCCTACATATTGGCAGAACTTGATGATACGATTTTGGTAACACTCGGTGATATGATAAAAGTACCCGGAAGCCATGGCAGTCTGCAAGATGCACGGGCAAAAGGTGCAGATGTGCGCTTTGTCTATTCTCCGCTTGATACGCTTAAAATTGCTCAGGAAAATCCGGATAAAAAGATAATATTTTTTGCCATTGGCTTTGAGACAACAACTCCTATGACAACTTCACTTATAGATATTGTAATCAAAAAAGAGATAAAAAACATTTTCTTTCATATCAACCATGTCACGGTTCCTGAAGTAATGGTCGAGCTTATAGACAGCAGAGATGAACATGTAGACAGCTATAACAATAGAATTGATGCCTTTTTGGGACCTTCACATGTAAGCGTTATAACAGGAAGCAAAATTTATGAAAAGTTTCCAAAAGAGTATAATCGACCTGTAGTTGTAGCAGGGTTTGAGCCGGTTGATGTAATGGAAGCTATTTTGATGATAGTCAGACAGTTCAATGAAGGCAGATGCGAACTTGAAGTGGAGTACAAACGACTTGTTTCGTATGATGGCAATAAAAAAGCACAGGCACTTATAGAGAAATATTTTGAAAAAGCCTCTCTTTTTAAATGGCGAGGACTTGGAAATGTCCCCAATAGCGGATACAGACTCAAAGATGAATATGCTTATCTTGATGCGGAACATATTTATGCCGATATTTTACCAAAAGAGGAAATAGAAGACCATAAGCTTTGTATCTGTGGTGACATACTGCGAGGTATGGCAAAGCCACATGAATGTAGTATCTTTGGTACCGCCTGCAAACCGCAGACACCGCTTGGCAGCTGTATGGTAAGCAGTGAGGGTGCCTGTGCGGCGTATTATAAATATGGGAATCTTTTAAAGTAAAGGGGATAAATACCATGAAGTACGCATTTATATTTTTTTTTACGGCAGGTATGAAAATTTTTGCCTGCAGTGGAGATTGTATTGCCTGTCATCCTACACTTGTTGATGTAAAAGGAGAGATGGATAACAATCATCAAATTTTGCAAAGATGCAAAACATGCCATCGCGATGGAAGCAAGATTGTTCTTCTTGACACAAATAGCAGTAATGTACACTTTAAAATTGTAAAAATAAAAACTTTAAAAGAAAATTCTCATACAGAGTGCGGTAATGACTGTTGGCAGTGTCATGACATTAAAAAAGTAAGTCAAATCAATATACCAGAACATAAAAATTTGCAAAAATGTATAGAATGTCATGTGAAGCTTGATAAAACTTTACTTGAATTTGATTCACCAAAAGATAATGCAACCTTACAGGATGTTTTAAAAATATAAAGGTTACACAATGAACAAACAGATAACATTAGCCATGGGCAACGGCGGAGAAGAGAATAATGAACTTATCTCCAAGATTTTTTACAAAGCGTTTAAAAATGAGATACTAGAAAAAAGTGAAGATGCTGCGGTGATACATGGCGGTGAACTTGCATTTTCTACGGACAGTTTTACGGTAAGTCCTCTCTTTTTTCCAGGAGCAGACATAGGAAAGCTGGCAGTATGCGGTACATGTAACGATCTTGCTATGATGGGTGCAAAGCCGAAATATCTTACATGCAGTGTTATCATAGAAGAGGGGTTTTCAACGCGTGAACTTGAAAAAATAGTGCGCAGTATGAAAAAAGAGCTTGAAGCCAATGGTGCTGTAGTTGTCAGTGGCGATACAAAGGTAGTTCCCCGTGGCAGTGTTGACAAAATCTTTATCAATACAACAGGCATAGGAGAAATCCAAAAAAAAGGGATAAGCTCCAACAATATCACAACTGATGATGTTATTTTGCTAAGTCGTGATATTGGGTGTCATGGTGCAACCATCTTTTGTGCTCGTGAGGGAATAGAGCTCTCAACTACCCTAGAGAGTGATTGTGCATCACTGACTCATCAGGTGCAGGCTTTGCTTGATGCAGGTGTAAAAGTGACTGCTATGCGAGATGCAACGCGTGGCGGAGTCAGTGCCGTACTGAACGAATGGGCAAAACAATCCAACATCTGTATAGAAGTGCAAGAAGATGCTGTTCCTGTTTCGCAGGAGGTAAACGGAGTATGTGAAATGTTGGGTTTTGAAGCACTCAATCTTGCAAATGAAGGTACTTTTGTTTTGGCAGTGAAAAAAGAAGATGAGCAAAAAGCCTTAGATATACTGCATGGTTTTGAAAATTCCAAAAATGCTGTTACAATTGCCAGTGTCACACAACAATACAGTCAAAAAGTTATACTCTTAAGCCCGTATGGAACAAAAAGGTTTTTAGACACCCCTACAGGGGAACTTTTACCTCGCATCTGTTAAGCTACTTATGTAGCAAAAGAGCATAGAAAAAGAAGCTACAATAAATTATAATTTTTTATAAAGGGAAAACTATGTCTTTAATCATGTTAATAGTAATGAACCTGGCTGTTATGGTATCACTGTATGTAGCACTTTTTATTTTTGGTGGAAGTTTCATTTCCCTTTTTCTGTCAAAATGGATGGCTGTCAGAGGTATGCCCGAAGTTGGTATATTTGATGCACTACCGAATGCTTTTGCAACAGGCTGGGATAAAAACAATTCTCTTGTTGAACATATAAAAGAATACAGTAGAAGTTAGCAGATGAACAGAAAAAAGAGAGTTGTTGTCTTGGGTGGTGGCTATGGCGGTATCAAAGCACTGGAAACTTTGGCCAACAATGAAAACATAGAAGTAACGCTGATAGATAAAAACCGCTATCATTATCTCCAAACTGAAAGTTATAATCTTGTTGCACTCAACAGTGCTTTGGATGATATTATCATCCCTTTGGATACTCTTGTCAAAGGGATAGATGAAAATTTTTGTTTTATCCAGGATGAAGTTGTCAAGGTAGATACCCATACGGTTACATGTAAAGAGGGAGAACATTTTTTTGACTACCTCATAATAGCAGTGGGGGTAAAGACACTGCTTCCTTCTATTTTTAAAAATGATCGTCTTTTTGAAGTTAAAAATCTTTCCAATGCCTTGCATTTGAAACACTCTTTTGAAGATAGCATCGTAAAACACCTCAAAAAAGAGAAAAAAAATACGAACATAGTTGTTGTCGGCGGTGGTTCCAGTGGTGTTGAGATTGCTGCTGAGATGCAAAATTATCTTTTAAAATCAAATTTGACACAGGAGATACAAATCTCTTTGATTGCAGATGCTTTTTTGGGTGAACTTGATGAACAATCCAGAAAAAAAGCACTGCAAACTTTACAAAACAGTGGCATACGCATACTGCAAAAAATGGTACAAAAAGTTGAAGCAAACAGCTTGCATCTTGAGGATGAGCTTATTGAATTTGATTTTGGGGTAGTAGCCATTGGGCTCGAAGCAAGTGAGTTTATAAAAAACCTTGGCTTTGAAAAAGAGAAAAATCTTTTAAAGGTCGATGAGTATCTACGGGTAGATGAGCATATATATGCTGTCGGGGATTGCGCATTTTTAAAAGACAAAACAGGTGAACCGCTACCGCAAACCGCACAAACTGCAGAACAAAGCGGAGTCATTGCTGCAAAAAATATCCTTCGTACAATCAAACAAAAACCGCTTATCAAAGCAAACATAAAAATCTACGGTCTAGCCATAGCCCTTGGAGGAAAATTTGCCATCGCAACAGCATCATTTGTCAAAGTAGATGGAATACTCGGATATTTGGGCAAAAAAGCGATAGAACAGTTTTACAAAATCCCGCTTAAGCTTAAGTCATAAGTTTTTTTAGATGAAAATTACTCTTCTTGTCAGTGCATTTAATTCCTTGACACAGGTGGCATATACTTATTTTAAAGATAGAAAATACAGTGTTGATGTGGTATTTGCCATTAATGAAAAACAGATGATAGATGAGGTTTTTGCTTTTAGCCCCGATTTTATTTTGTGTCCGTTTTTAAAGAAGTTTGTACCAAAAGAGATTTATGAAAACATCGATACCTACATTGTTCATCCTGGTGTATTGGGCGACAGAGGGGCATATGCGATAGATAATGCCATCAGGCTAGGCAAAAAAGAGTGGGGAGTTACTGTTCTTAAAGCAAATGGAGAGTTTGACAGTGGCGATGTTGTCATTACACAAAATTTTGAGATGCGACAAGCCTACAAAGCAAGTATATACAGAAATGAAGCTGTAACAACTTTTTACACTATGTTTGATGTTTTTTTACAAAATTTACAAAGCAAAAAGTTTACATCGCAGCCAAATTTACCGATGCATCAGGCTCTATCTCAAAAAGACAGAGCGATTGACTGGCAAAAAGATACAACGCAGGAGATTTTGACAAAAATATATATGAGTGATTCGCATCCTGGAGTAAAAGATGAAATTTTAGGAGTAGAATGTTACCTGTATGGGGCATGGAGAGAGGAAAAACTAAGAGGTGAACCAAAAGAGATTCTTGCCAAACGAGACGGTGCTGTCTGTATTGGAACTGTTGATGGAGCGATCTGGATTACTCATTTCAAAGAGCCAAATCGTTTTAAACTCCCTGCGACCTATGTTTTAAAAGAGCGACTGCAGGGGGTAAAAGAGCAAAGACTGCCTTTGGTTTTTGACAAAAGTTATAAAACTTTTTATGAAATAAGCTGTGATATAAAAGAGGAAGTGGCATATTTGTATTTTAATTTTCACAACGGTGCATTCAGCAGTGACAAGTGTATGAAATTAAAATATGCTTTTGAGTATATCAAAGAGCAGGTAAAAATTGTTGTGCTGATGGGTGGAGAGGATTTTTTCAGTAATGGCATTCATCTGAATATTTTAGAAGACAGTAAAAAAAATGGCGAAGACGGCTGGAGTAATATCAATGCCATGAATGATTTGGTAAAAAGTGTTCTTTTTGCCGATGATGTAGTAACTGTAGCTTCTCTTCATAAAAATGCGGGAGCAGGCGGTGTTTTTTTGGCACTTGCCTGTGACTATGTTGTGGCAAAAGAAGGGGTTGTCCTTAATCCCCACTATAAAACATTGGGTCTCAGTGGCAGTGAATACCACACATATACCTTACCAAAACGGGTCGGTAAAGAGTATGCTGAGAAGATTTTAGAGGAGTGCCTGCCTTTGAGTGCAGGCAAAGCAAAAGAGATAGGTTTAGCGGACAAACTTTTTGCACATAAAGAGTATAAAAAAGAGCTTGAAAATTTTTGTCAAGAACTTATTTGTGATGAGGAAACATTAGAAGATTTTTTATGGGACAAAGAGGAATATATAGAAGCACACAAAAAGCAGATAGAACATCATCGTGAAGAAGAAATAGCAGTGATGTACCCGGAATTTTGGGAAGAAGACAGCTCTTTTCATAAAAAACGCTATGAATTTGTCTATAAAATATGCCCTTTAGAAACACCACAGCGACTAAAAGCTACAATAACGAATAATCATTCAGGAAAAACAAATGCATGAGTACAGTGTAGTCCAAGCACTTTTGGAACAGATTGAAAATATTGCCGAAGAAAATGATGCAACAAAAGTAACAAAAATCATTGTAAAAATCGGCGTAATGAGTGGTATAGAAGCGCACCTTCTTGAGGTTGCGTTTAATACTTTTAAGGAAAAGACCATAGCAGACGGGGCGGAGTTTGTCATGAACATTCAGCCGCTTAGTATAAAGTGCAACAGTTGTGGAGAAGTCAGTGAACTTGAAAAAATTCACTACTGTTGTCAAAGTTGTGGTTCGGTTGATGTCAATGTAATAGATGGGGAAGATATGTTCCTCATGAGTTTGGAAATGGAGTAGAGATGCAAGAGTATTGGGAAGCATATATGAAGCCTATAGACGGGCATGCGGCGATGGTGTCATTGAATGCAGGTGTAGCAGACAGCGTGCCGGATGAGGAATACATGTATGTAGGATTTGTCAAAGTAAAACTGAAGAGTCCGAAAGAGGACGGTTTGATTTGTAAGCAAGAGGGTGATGATGTCGGATTTATAGAAGACAGGCTAGAGATGGAGTCTTTGCGGTATCGCAACGGAAAATACATCGGTCGAATTATCACACAGGGCGAAGTTAATTTTATCTATGCCCTAAAAATGGATTTTGAATGGCAAAATACTGTAGAGGATGCAATGAAACACTTTAGTGAGTACAGTTATGAGTTTGGCTCACGCATAGACAGCGAATGGGAGGTTTATCAAAAACTTCTCTTTCCGACTGTAAAAGAGTGGCAGATCATCACCAATCATCATGCCTGCGACAATCTTAAAGAACAAGGCGATGATCTTCATCAAGAAAGGGCAATAGAACATAAAAGCTACTTTACATGTAATGATGACAGAGAAGCATTTGCGCAAAAAATTCAGGAGATGGGTTTTAAAGAACAAAAAAGAAGTGAAGTCCCTTTTAGAGATGAAACAATGTACGGTATTTCTTTTTACAGAAAGGATAAGCCTTTTTATTATGACATAGATACTTTGACTGTGGAACTTATAGATGTGAGTGAAGCTTATAATGGCAAATATGACGGTTGGGAGTGTGCTCTGGTAAAACCAATATGGCAGACTCAAAAAAAGTAATTTTTTATTTTAAAAGTTTGCCTGCAAGAAAGCCACTGGCAAATGACCATTGGAGGTTGTAGCCTCCGCAGGGTCCGTCAAGATTCATCACCTCTCCGCAAAAATATAAACCGTCTATAATTTTACTTTGCATTGTTTTTGGGTTGATCTCTTTGAGTGAAACACCGCCTCTTGTAATCATGGCCATTTTGAAGCCGTCATGTCCTGTAACGGTGAGGGGTGTCCATGCTAAGAGTGAAATAAGTCTGTCACGTTTTTTCCCTTCGAGTTTTTTGTATGGCATGTCTGGCTCTATTTCCGCTAATCGGCACAGTTCAAGGCTGAGTGCTTCTGGCAAAAGAGTTTTGAGCAGTTGCAAGATATTTGTCATCTTTTCTTTTGCACTCTCTTTTTTGAAATGCTCACGTATCTGCTCCTCATTTTTTCCTTTTGTCAGATTCAACAGCAGAGGCACTTCGCCGTATTTTTTTAAAAGAGGTGTCACTTCTCTGGCAAAGTCAAGCACAACGGGTCCGCGTATGCCGGAGTTTGTAAAAATCAAATCACCTTTTGCACGCAGTTTTTTATGTTTTTTCAGGTTGACACGCAGTTCAACCTTGGCAATGGTATCAGCCCGACAGTTTTTTACCCAGCTCTCTTTTGTTTTTAAGGGCATCATGGCAGGGGAGAGGTCGGTTACTTTATGACCGACTTCACTGGCAAGATTGTAGCCGTCACCCTCAGCACCAAGCACTGGGTAGCCAAGCCCACCGGTTGCGATGATGACATTGGGTGCATAAAAGATATCTTTTTGTGTTTTAACCCCGTCTATGTGATTGCCGGTTGCCAAAAGCCTTGTGACTCTTTGGTTACATGTAACGCTGACGCCGAGTCTGAGCATCTCTTTTTGGAGTCCGGCAATTATAGTGGCAGAAGAGTGTGATGTGGGGAAAATTCTAAATCCGTCAGGGGCATGGGTTTGTACGCCGATTTCATCCATAAAAGTGACGAGAGCTTTGTTGTCAAAAGCTTTGAGTGCATCTTGCATAAAACGTCCCTCTCTTCCGAAACGTGCCATGAAATCTTCATTTGAAAGGGTGTTTGTAAGATTGCATCTGCCACCGCCTGTGGCTTTTAGCTTAGAAGCTATTTTTGAGAGCTTTTCTAAAAGCAGGACTTTTGTGCCTTCTCTTGCGGCAACAATAGCGGCAATGATGCCGGCTGCACCGCTTCCGACAATGATAACATCGTATTTGTCTCTATTCATAGTGTAATTTTAGTATAATTGCATTAATGAAAACTTATTATGGTGATAGAGAAAAATGTTATAAGTGTTACAGACCCAAAAGTTCGTGTATGTGCGGGCATTTTGAGCATATCAATACACAAACAAAGTTTGTCATTTTGATGCACCCAAAAGAGTTTAAAAAGGTCAAAAACAATACAGGGCACTTTACGCATCAAAGCCTGACAAATTGCGAACTTTTTATCGGAATTGACTTTACATGTAACGCAAGAATTAACGAAATTATTGCCACACATGAGAGTTATATACTTTTTCCCTCACAAGATGCTGTGAACCTGACATCAACAAATCCAAAAAAGAGTGAAAAACCTTTGGCAGTTTTTTTGATAGATTCGACCTGGAGCTGTACAAAAAAAATGTTCACACAAAGCAAAAATCTGCAAAAACTCAAACATATGAGCTTTACAACGGCAAAAACCTCACAGTATGAGATAAAAGTACAGCCGGATGAAAATTATCTCTCTACGATAGAATCAACACTGGTGGTACTGGAGTTGTTGGACAGATGGAAAATAGAGCAGATAAAGCAAGAGCAGTTAGCCGGCTTTTTAAAACCGTTTCATGCCATGATAGCGTACCAAAAAGAGCTGATACAAAATCCACGCTCTCATGCGGTACGCTTTAAAAGAAGAACAAATCAGGCTTGAGTTTTGAGTGCCTGTACCCATTCATAAACAACTTTTTGGAGTTGTTCATTTGGAACTTCTAAAAAACTGACCTCAAAACTCTCATCTAATTCACAAACACCTATACTTCTGGGACGCACTGCAAGCATTTTTGCATTTGGTAACTGTTTGCCAAAACAAAATACAATGTTTTTTGCATCTTTGATTTCAGGGGCAATAGTAGCGTCTTGCAATGAAGATGTGTGTTGATAGTGATCGAAAATCGCTATAAAAGTAGCTACAGGGTGTTCTTGTATGCATTCTTGAAAATAAGCAATAATTTCATCTGCATTTTTGAAACTTATTTCATTTTTCTTTACATGTAATGAAAAGACAGGGTACTTGTCCATAAAATTTGTTTTTGTCATCAGCTAATCCTAATTATAATTTTGACTAAAGTATATCTTATAATAATTATAATTAGATTAGATAATTAATTTACTTGTTAAACATAATGGAGCCAAGACGAACCATATTGGAACCACACTCAATTGCGAGTTCAAAATCTCCGCTCATCCCCATAGAACAGATGCTGGCATTTGGAAGTTGTGTGAATATTTCATGGGTTGTTTCAAAACTTTTTCTCACAACTGCTTTATCTTCACTGTGTGCGCCTATGCTCATAACACCTTTAAGATTGATATTTGGACACTCATTGATGATTTGTGTATATATTTTCACTGCATCTTCGGGCATCACACCGTGTTTGCTTGCTTCTTTTGCAGAATTTATCTGCAGTAGACAATCGAGTGTCATCTCTTTTGCAAGCAGTCTTTTTTGCAGTTCATGGGCAAGTTCTAATGAATCCAGGGCTTGAAAAAGACTTGGATTGATGTCTAAAAGATTGTTGATTTTGTTTTTTTGCAGATTGCCTATAAAATGCCACTCAATCGGTAAATCTTCAAGCTCTTTGGCTTTGGCTTTTAGGTCCTGCACCTTGTTCTCACCAAAAGCACGCTGACCGATATGGTAAAGTCTTTGTATCTCATCAGCCGTTGAGTATTTACTCACAGCGACAATTTTAACAATATGGTGCTCACTTACTTTTAAGCGTGCCGTCTCAACCCGTCTGATAACATCATCTATATATAATTTGTACTCAATTTCGTCCATTTTCTTATCCTACCAATCTGTTTATATCATTAAAAATTCCAAGTCCCATAAGCCCAAACAATATGATCCACCCGGCTATTGTCAGGTTGATGACAACTTTTTCACTCGGTTCTCTCCTAAAAAGCATCTCATACAGGTTAAACATTATATGCCCGCCGTCAAGTGCCGGAATAGGGAGCAGATTTAACACACCGAGATTAACAGAGATGAGTCCTGCAAAAAACAAAACACTCATCCAGCCGACTGCCGTTGCATCGGATGTGAGTTTTACAATGGAAATCACGCCGCCCATTTCAGAAGCCGGTACATCTCCCATGATGAGTTTTTTCAATCCTGTAAAAATCAGAGTAGAAGCAAATACAGTCTGGTCTGTGGCATATTTTAGCTTGTCTGTGAAGTCAAGTTTTTGCTCATGCATGACGCCGGCTGCAGAGATGCCTATCATTTTTCGTTTGACATTCTCGCCGTACATATTTTTTGCATCTTGGAGTTTTGGTTCAAGCTTGATAAATTTGATGTAGCCGTTTCTGTCTACTTTTAAAGCAACAGTGCCTTTTGCTGCAGCTATCATCTCAGCCATCTCTTTCCATGTTGTTATTTTTTTGCCGTTGATGCTCATAATGGTATCATTGGACTCGAGTCCGGCAACATATGCAGGAGAGTCTTTGACAACCGTCCCTACAACAGGGGCCAAAACCTGGGGATTGCCAAGTGCTATAATGAAATACAGTACAAAAGCCAGAATAAAATTTGCCGCAGGACCTGCCAAAAGAATGAGAATCTTTTGCAAAGGTGTTTTGGAGTTATAGCTGTCAGAATCATAGCTTTTTTTGGTCGGGTCCGCATCATCCTGGCCTTTCATTTTGACATAGCCGCCAAGAGGAATGGCCGAAATGCTCCATTCGGTGTTAAATGCCCGAAAGGTAAAAAGGCGTTTGCCAAAACCGATGCTGAAAACTTCTACATAGACACCCATAAGACGGGCAACAGTGAAATGTCCCAGTTCGTGAAAAAATATAAGTCCTGATAGAACCAGAAGTGAAACAATCCAACTCATGCGTTTTGCTCCTTTAAAATTGCTTGTTTAAATCCCCACAAATATTCAAGTCCTGAGTATACCGTTAAAAATACGGCAAACCAGAGCAGGGCAGAGCCGTAAGGCCAGTGCATCAGCAAGAAGCCTATGGCTATCATTTGGGCGACTGTTTTTACTTTGCCCGACCAGGAAGCTTTGACACTTATGTTTTCGCTCACCGCAACAGTACGCAGTCCTGTAATGAATAGCTCTCGGACTATGATGATGTAAATTGCCCATGGAGAAGCATCGCCCATAACCATAAGTCCTAAAAATGCCGCAAGTGTGAGCATTTTGTCGGCAAGCGGGTCAAGGATGGCACCGAGCATAGTCATCTGATTCCATTGTCTGGCTATGTAACCGTCAAAGAAATCAGTAACAGAGGCCAAGACAAAGAGCAGTGAGGCAAAATAGTAGTTCCATGTTATATCGAAACCGTTGTCTGTAAAAATTTGAGGATTCAATGTAATCCAAAACATCACCGGTGCGATAAGAATACGCAACGATGCCAGTAAATTTGGTAAATTAAGCAAAAAGTTCCTTTTTAGAAATGATGATGTGATTCTAGCTTTTTATTGCTTATTAAAGGCTAATAGACTAAGATTAGGCATGAATAAAAAATGCCCCTTATGTCAAAACAGTGCAAGTTTTTTTTATGAAGATACGCAAAGATATTATCAATGTAAAAACTGTCACGGAATTTTTGTTGATGCAGCACATCTCCCTGATGCAAAAAGTGAAAAAGCACGTTATGAACTGCATGATGATGATGCCGAAGATGCAGGATATAGAACATTTGTGGCACCCATCACTTCAAATATTGAACAGGATTTTTCAGCAGAGGCCAAAGGGCTTGATTTTGGAGCGGGTACTTCTCGTATTATTACAAAAGTCATGCAGGAAAAAGGGTATGCCATCAGTTCGTATGACCCCTATTTTCATCCCTACAAAGAGCTTTTAGAACAAAAATACGACTATATTGCTTCTTGTGAAGTGATAGAACATTTTTACCATCCTGCAAAAGAGTTTGCATTGTTAAAATCACTTTTAAAAGAGAATGCGAAATTATATCTGATGACAGATATTTATGATGAACAGGTGGAATTTTCTTCGTGGTATTACAAAAATGATCCGACACATGTCTTTTTGTATACCAAAAAAACATTTGAGTGGATTCAAAAGAGATTTGAATTTTCAAACCTCTTCATTGAAAAAAGGCTGATAATCCTCTCTAACTAGACAGGATCTTCAACCGAGACGGCTTTTTTCTCATGGAAATGAAAATGGCTTTCCAAATCTGACATGTAAAGTAAAACAGGAACAACGATAAGTGAAGCCACGACAGCCGCTACCGTACCAAATATAAGCGCAACACCGAGTCCGCCAAAGACGGCATCTTTTGCAAGCAGTGTAGAAGCGAGCATAATGGCGATGGCTGTTAAGAAGATAGGTTTAGCACGTGTAGCACTTGCATACGCGATAGCCTCAGCCTTGTGCATTCCTTTTTCACTCATCAATGATTTTGTAAAGTCTATAAGCAGCAAAGAGTTACGCGAACTGATTCCAATTAGAGCAATAAATCCGATAAGGGATGTTGCCGTTAAAAAGAAGGTATCGGTTGTAAAAATATCCATAATCCAGTGTCCGACAATAACACCGATGATAGAAAGAAAAGAACCCAAAAGAATGATACCGCTGAGTGTATAACTTTTATAATAGATAACCATCAGTAAAAATATAAGTATAAGAGCCGCTATAAAAGCACCGCCCAAGTCTCTAAATGTATCCATCGTGACTTTCATCTCACCGTCCCAGATAAGTTTATAGACTTTTCCTGTTGCTTTGTCTGTAAGGCGCAAATCAAAAAGACCTGTTTTTTCAACTTTGTATTCATCAGTAAAACTGTTGATAATTGTATTTCTTGCATCAAGCAGAGGATAAACCTGAGAAACCATATCTGTTTCAGCTAAAACATTGGTCATCTGGTGCAAATCCTTACTCATAATCATCGGGTTTGATTTTTTAGGAATTACCGCCACAAGTTCCGTGACAGGTACCATCATGCCTTTGTTGTTCATGAGTTTGAGTGAAGCCAGTTTTGCTTTTACAGAGTCCAAATCTTTTTTACTGAATCTTCTTGAAGAGTCCGACAGGCGTAAAAAGAGAGGAATCTGATCGCTGTATTTGTCTGAATTTTTTACAGATATATCCATCCCTTCAAAAGCAAGGTATAAAATGTTGTTGAGCTGCTTGACAGTGAGCCCTGATTTTGCGATTTTTGTTGTATGGACAATGATTTCAAAAGTGTCATATATGTCATCTTCCATAATGTCAATATCAACAAGCCCCTGTGTATTTTGAAAAACTTTTTCAACACGTTTTGCCAGTTTTCTTATGCCCTGTGCATTATCGCCGTATATTTCAGCAACAATAGCCGAAAGCGTCGGAGGACCGGCAGGTGGCTCTACAAAAGAGATATGTGTATTTGGATAAAGCTTTTCACAGGCACCTTGAATAACAGGACGCAGACGTTGTACCATCAAATAAGAAGGCTCTTCTCTGTCATGTTTTTTTGTAATATTTACGACAATTTCTGCAACATTTTCAGAGTTTTTAAACTGACTGCCTTTAATAAGTCCGGCAAAATCCAGCGGTGCACCCATACCTAAAAACACCTCTGTATCACGTACTTCTTTTTCATTTGTTATATAACTGCTGACACATTGTGTCACCTGTTGTGTCTGTTGTATCGAACTGCCTGTTGGCAGTTTCACATAGATGGTAAAAGTGTCATTGTTTTTCCCAGGTAACATTTTTGCCTTGACGATTTCAGTCGGTGCTATCATCAAAATCGAAAGAATAAATGCTGCTAATGTTCCAAAAAGTATCAGTTTTCTTTGCGCAGCGCTTTGTATGCCTTGTAGTACAAGTTTTTCAAATTTCTTAAACATTAATGCGCTCCTTTGTCATGTTTTGGTCGTTTTAAAATTCTCACGGCAAGATACGGCGTGAAAATATAGGCAACAAAAAGCGAAGCGATGAGTGCTACGGGAACATTTTGGGGAATAGGTTTCATAAACTGTCCCATCATGCCTCCGACAAATGCCATAGGTACCATCGTCATAATGATGGCAAGTGTGGCAATATTTGTCGGTGCACCGATTTCATCTGTTGCTTTTATCATAATCTCATCATTGCTTTCATGGGCAGATTCTACAGAGTGATAGTGTCTGTGAATGTTTTCGATAACAATAATAGCAGCATCAACCAAAAGTCCCAAAGAAAGCAAAAATGCAAAGAGCGTGATACGGTTAATCGTCTGCCCGCTTAAATAGGCAACAAACAGAGTAATTGCCAAAATTGCAGGAACGGTAAAGGTTACGATAAGTGATTCTCTCCATCCAAGTACAAAAATAAGTAAAATAGCAATGATAACGATAGATAACACCAGGTGCATAACAAGTTCGTTTACAGCATCATTTGCACGTTCTCCGTCATTTCTGGTAATGACATAGCTGATGCCTTTTTTATCCAGTTCGCTTTTGTAGTTTTGCAACTCTTTTTTTACTTCATCTGCAATGATGACGGCATTTGTTCCTTGGAGTTTTGAGACTGTGAGTGTTACCTGATTCTCAAATGGCGTAAAATGACCGTTCTTTTCTCTCTTGCTGATGAGGGCAGATTTGAAATTTTGAATATCATACGAGTTTGTCACTTTTGCAACCTGTCTCAAATAAATAGGAGAACCCATATACTGTGCGACAATAATGTCCCCGACATCTTTTGCATCTTCTATGGCATTTTTTACGCCGACCATGACAATTTCATTCTCTTTTGTTTTGTTCTTAATTGCCGGTACATTATATGAAACTGCCTGTACGGCCTGTGTGATTTGTCCCATTGAGAGGTTATAGCCTGAGAGTTTGTTCAAATCCACTTCAATGTTAAACTGGTGCCTGTGTCCGCCTTTGAGTGCGGTAACGGCAACATTGTTCAAACCGTTTATATGGTGCTGGATTTGTTTGACTTTGTCATAGAGTTCTGTTTGCGACATATTTTTATCGTGGGAATAAAAGGCAATACTGACAATAGGAATATCAATGTCAATATCCAAAGGCTTAATGATTGGTTTCATTGCCCCTTTTGGAAACATATCGGCATTTTGCATGATTTTATCATAGATTTTGAGGTTTGAATCCTCTTTCTTCTCTCCGATATAAAAGGCTGCATTGACAATACCGACATTATCCATAGCTGTACCGTAAATGTGTTCTACCCCTTTAATCTCTTTGAGTTTTCGTTCCAAGGGTTTGACTATGATTTTTTCTACCTCTTTGGCACTTGCACCAGGCAGGGCTACTATGACGGTAGATCCGCTGACAACCATTTGCGGATTCTCTTCACGAGGCATAATCATTAAAGCAAGATACCCGATAACAAGTAAAGAGATACCTAACACCGAAGTGAGCGGATTTCTTAAAAATGTTTTTGCCAGTTTTCCGGCGACATCTTTGGGCATATATGGTTTGTGGTGGTTCATATTTCTCCCCTTTTAGTTAATCGTTACAGTGGCATACATACCAGGGTAGACTGATTTGTTCAGTGTTTTAAAAGATACTTTGATTTTAAATGTGTGCGTCATTGGGTTGGAGTTTGGAATGATTGCCGTAATCGTCCCGATTGTTTTGACACCGACAGAAGGAATTTCCACTTTTACCTTTTTCCCGTGATGAATGAGATTTAAATTGCTCTCTGCTATTTCTGCCGAAATTTTCAAATCACTCAAATCTGAAAGAACAATAGCAGGCATCCCGGGCATTGCCATCTCTCCGACTTTGATGTTTTTAGCAACTACAACACCGTCATTTGGAGCCTTTACATGTAAGTATTTGTACTGGTTCTCTACTTCTTGGAGTCTTGCTTTGGCTATATTTATCATATCTTGCAGATTTTTTGCCGCAAGTTCCATGTTTTCTACTTCATATTTTGAAACCATGTCTTTTTTGAGCAGTCTTTTATAGCGTTCTAAATTCAGTTTGACATTTGTGTACTGGTTCTGATACATTTGCAGTGAAAGTTCCGCCTGACGTTTTGCCGAATCAATTTCGCGTGAATCTATACTGTAAAGTATCTGTCCTTTTTTTACCTTTTCCCCTTCGCTTGTGTTTACATTTGTAACAAAACCCATAAAACGGCTTGTAATCATCTTTTGATTGTCCGAAATAACACTTCCCGAAAGTGTGAGACTCTCTGCGAAAAGTGAAATGCCAAGTGCCAGTAATAGTAGTAGTTTTTTCATGTTAGTTCTCTCCGTTTGCTAATTTTTCTAGTGCAAGTATTTTTTCTGTTCTTTTGTTTTTTGCTATTTGCAACTGTAGTATCTTTTCAATCTGTGCAGACTGTTTGATGATGACATCACTCATGGAAACAAGTTTTTCTTTGTATCTGCCTTCGTAGTTTTCATAAATGGCATTTGCCAACTCCAACTCTTTTTTCAAAGAAGCTATTTCGACATCAACCCCTTCTATCTGTGTTCTGATTTTTGCAATTTTTAAAAGAATCCCTTTTTTTGCAAGTTCAACCTGTGACTGCATTTTGAGCTTTTCGATTTTCGATTTTTCGATTTTTGCCGCATCAATACCGCCGTCAAAAAGATTCCAGCTCAGGCGTGCACCTATAGTGTAGGCTTTATGATCATTGGCATTTGTCAAAAAAGTGTTGTCTGCAGTGCTTACTTCTCCAAAAGCGCCCAGCGTAGGATAGTAGGCCGCCTGAGAGACCTTGAGCATATCTTTTGTTATTTTGAGCCCTGTTGCTGCTTTTTTCAAGTCGATATTGCGTGCCAAAATCTCTTCATCACTGATATGTGGCATACGCACTTCTGTCGCAGGTGTCTGGATATGTTCAACTTTTTGATTAAGTAAAAAACTGATGTAGTGGTACAAAAGTTTTTTGTTTGACTGCATTTGTACTAACAATCTTTCAACATTGCCTTTTTTTGCCTGAACTTCCAGCAAATCTACTTTTTTTGCATAGCCGACTGCTATCATCTCTTTTGTAGTATCTTCCAAAATATGGATATTGTCCAGAATTTTGTTGAGATTTTTTATAGAGGAGTCAAGCAGAGCCATATCGTAGAAGCTTTTTTTGAGTTCATACTTTTTTTGTTTTTCTATCTTGTGTTTGTCCAAAGATTTTAACTCTTTGACTTTTTTCATAATGTCAGTATATGAACTGAGCATAAAGCCTGTAAAAAGAGGCACTTCGTATCTGAGTTTGCTTTGGAAAAAGTTTCTGTAACCAGGATAGTTCAAATCTGTCGGCTCAACAGTTAAAACATTAGTTGTTCCAGGAGGAGGCGTTAAAAAATCGGCAAATCCAAAATCCCCAAATGTTGCTTCGCGTGAAGTAAGTTTAAAGCCAAATACATTGCCCGCATCATTAGAACGTGCCGCATCCTGGATAAAAGTCAATTTCCCCCAATTTTTCCCCGATACCGCATCAATATCTTCTTTTGCAGACAGTTCATCATACTTTGCCGCCTTGATTTCCAGGTTTTTTGCTTTCAAAAGCTGCAGTGCCTGATCCAGCGTCAATGCCTCGGCTGCTGACGCAGATACATGTAACAGCAGAGAAAACGCAAAAATACTTATTAGTCTATTCATTTTCCAACATCCTTTTCATAGTTATAATAATTTTAAGTTTAAATTATAACATATATTTCATTTTCATATATCACATTTATATCACATTTATTGAAATATGGTCTGTTCTGCAGGAGAAGACTCTTTTAATATTTACAAAAATGATATACAATACTTATGAAAATCATAAGGATATTTAATGTATAGATATATATTTTTAATTAGTATACTATTTTTTACTGCATGTGAACAAAAATCTCATTCAAATCTTAACGGTAAACAACTTTTAGAGCAAAAATGTAGCAAGTGTCACAATACTGACCTGCCTCCAAAAACTTTTCAGGATGAAAAAGCACCGCCGATGATGGCAGTTGCATTTCATATAAAAGATTTTATCAAAGCAGGCAGTGAGAGTGACAAGATTCCAAAAGCAATCGATTTTGTCAAAGACTATGTAATCAATCCAAGTGCATCCAAATCTTTTTGTGACAAAAAAAGTTTGCAAGAGTATGGTGTTATGCCATCCCAAAAGGGTAAAGTAACAGAGGATGAACTTCAGGCAATAGCGGAATATATGTTTTCGCACTTTACTTTAAAAAATCTGACTGAAGCACAGGCGCTGCAAAACAGACTTGCAAAAATGCCAAAAGGTGAACGTTTGGCTTTGCAAAACGGATGTTTGAGTTGTCATAAAATAAATCAAGAGTTAGTAGGACCATCATTCAAAAAAATTGTCAAACATTACGAAGGGAATCTTTCAGCAATTGCAAAGAGTATTAAAAGTGGAAGCAAAGGAAAATGGCAAGGATACAGAGGAGCTGTTATGCCGGCTTTTGGAAACAGAATTTCTCAGAAAAATATTGAGACGTTAAGTGCATGGATAGCAAAATCAAACAAGGAGATTAAAAGATGAAAATAGTTTTAGCAGTAGATGAAGATAAACAGACAATAGTCAAGAGAACAGGACAGAGTGCCTATTTTGCAATATATAATGATGATAAATTAGAGGGTTTTGTACCAAACAAACATCATGACGGTGGGCATCATACACATAGAGAACATGAAGAACATACGAATTCCCATAGAAAAGATGTCGAAGCCCTAAAAGACTGTGATATTATTTTAGTGCAGGCTGTCGGTGAAAATATGAAAGAGGCACTTGAATCCATAGGCTTAAAAGTGAAAAAAATAAGACAAAAACATGGTAAAACAGCTGAGGAGGTTGTAAAAAACTTTTTAAGTGGTGCTATTTAAAAAATGCAAATATTATTTGATAACTATAAAGTATGTGACACCTGCCGCTCATTGTGGGGTTTTAGTGCCTATTTTAAGGAGTATAAACTTCTGCTTGATACGGGAAGTAACGGTCGTATTTTACTTCAAAATATGAAAGAGTTGGGTGTGGATGCGCAAGAGCTGGAGTATGTTTTTATCACGCACTCTCATTGGGATTATAAGTGGCGACAGGGCGATAGAATTATTTTTAGCTAAAAATTTTGTATAAATTATTTGACATATTTAGTAGTTAGTGCTATTATTGTAAATCAATTTATACAAAATAAGGGATTTCGGAGTGATAAATATTTTTATAAAAGAGAAACATATAGCCTCATTTATACAGGATAAAAATAGTTATCTTATAGACTATAAAGATTTTGATATAAAAAATTCCATAACACTCTCACTTCCAAATACAAAACGATTTTATACATATGAGCATAGGTTTCCCCCTTATTTTGAGACTTTTTTACCTGAAGGGTACCTTTATGAGGTGTTTAAAAATCTTTTAACAAAAGAGTATGGCTATATTGATGATTATCTTATATTTTCGAAATTGGCACCAAATATAGATGCAAGAGTATCTTTTAAAAGTGATTATAAGCGTTTGGATTTCTCTTTTTTAGATATTGACAGTGTTTTAGAGAATGATTCTAATGATACATTTTCTAAACTGCTTGAGATGTTTTTAAATAAAAATGCTATTAGCGGAGTGCAACCAAAAACTGTTGCACTGTTAAAAAACAAAGAGACATTGCATCGCAAAGAGTACATTATAAAAACCTGGGGCGATGAATTTCCAAATTTGGCTGAAAATGAATATTTTTGTCTGCAAGCTTGTAAAAAAGCAGGCATACAAATTCCAAATATACAACTTTCAAAAAATAAAAAGTTTTTAGTGGTGGAGAATTTTATATTTCGAGAGAATGAGATTTTTGGTTTTGAGGAAATTTTGTCTTTGATGGATAAAAACAAAACACAAAAATACAGTGGAAGTTATGAGCAGGTTGCAAAAATAATTTATCAATTTACGACAAATAAACAAGAGGCTTTGCAAGAGTATTTTAAAATTGTAGTGATGAACTATCTGCTTAAAAATGGTGATGCCCATCTGAAAAATTTTGGTCTTCTTTTTAGCGATGATTTTTCGATGATACGGTTAAGTCCAGCATATGATATTGTTAATACCACTGCCTATATTTTCAAAGATAAACCGGCACTTACCCTTGGTGGTAAAAAAGTTTGGTGGGGCAAAGAGAGCTTAGTTGATTTTGGTGTTAAAAACTGCTTACTTAGAAAAAAAGAGGCTTTGGTCATTTACAAAGAATGCGTCGGTGCTGTAGAAGAGACTATAACAGATATAACGAGCTATATAAAAGAAAATCCAGATTTTAAAACTATCGGTATAAGAATGTGCGATAGTTTTAAAATATCTTTACAAGATAAAACCATAAAGGAGTTGCCACTTGAACTTACTCGAACTTGGAACCAAAGTAAAAGAGCTTAGAAAAGAAAAAGGTATAACACAAGAAGCACTTGCAAAACAGGTTAAAATAAGCCGTGCAACCCTCTCAAAACTTGAAAATGGCAATATTGCACAAGTCTCTATTGTAACACTGAGTGCAATATTGAACCGTTTAGGTTACGAACTTGACATAAAACCGTCAAATCCTTTTAGCCTTTAATTCCATCAGCTCTAGGGTTGAGTAAAAACTTGAAAAACACTTTGATATAAAGCATAAACGGAACACTCCAAAGAACAGCAGACCATAAATAGAGTTGCATTGCGTCTGCTTCATAAAAAGGGATAAGTGAACGCATCAATGTAGCGATAATGATGAAAAAGACCATCAAATGGGTATAAATGTTTGAAGTCAAATGCCTTCCCGTATGAATCCATCCTATGGTTATCATAACCATTATATAGGCAAGTCCAAGCCCGCCGGCTGTTATAAAGTGTCTAAAAGAAGAGATGCCCTGTGCATTGTTAAATAAAATACTCCATCCCATAAAAGCATATCCTAAAGCAAGCATGAGAAAAATCAAAAACAGATAAATGACATAAGGCTGATTGAGTATAAACTTCTCTTTTAGATGATAATCACTCGTAATTGCCAAAATGGCAGCACCAGCAGCCAATCCTACCCATCCGAGTGCAGAATTTTCAGGGTAGAAAAATTCAACTATACTAAAGAGTGTGACACAAAATAGAGCCAAATTTGTAAGCGGCGGTCGTGATATATAAATGTCATCTATCCCTTTGTCTTCCATCAGTTCATTGACTGCTTCCATGTTTACACGACGCATTGCAAGTAAGATAAGTACAACAATCGCACCAAGTGAGAGTTTTAAAATACTCATCGGGTTACTTTGCGCCAATCCTGCCATAGAAGCAAAAAACCAACTCTCAAGTCCAAAAATAACGACCAGGGTATAACCAAGAGAGGCATGTCGCTGGAGTTTGTCCAGTACAACATCTTTTGCAAACCAGATAAGCCAGGCAAGCATGGTAAGATTTAGTAGTGCGGCAAGATAGACACCTGTGATATCTATAAACCAAAAACTCACGCGTCCGGCTATCCATAAAAGCATAATATATTTGAGCTGTTTGCCGACAAAAGGTACCATTCCGGGGAAAAGTTCCGGTAAACCGGTTGTTAAAAATGCCATGACTCCGGCAGTAAGTACCCCAAAAAGCATCTCATAGACATGCCAAATAAGTATATGATCCATAAAAGGGATATTTAGATACCCACTCCAAATCAATCCCCACAATATCATCGAAAGTATAAAATAAGGAGCTAAAAGTAAAAAGACAGGACGAAATCCATAGGCAAAATAGGGCGGGATATTCTCTTCATCAGGATAATAAAGGTAGTGGTTTGTAGCATGCAGTTTTTCTTGCTTGTTGTTCATTATTTTAACTCCAAAGAATTTAATTCAAATGTTTCTATGATATCTTTGTCTTGCAGTATTTTTACACTCTGCTCATATACAAAGGCATCATCTCTTTCATTTTGAGGAAGATCAAAGCTGAATTTTTTTACTATATGACCCGGATCAGCTTTGAGCAAAAGTATCTCATCGCTCAGCCGAATAGCCTCCATCATATCATGCGTGATAAAAAGTATAGAGATATTTTCTTTTTGACTTATTTCTATTAAGTGTGTTTGCAACTCTTTTTTCAGACCTATATCGAGCGCTGAAAAGGGCTCATCCAAAAACAGAAGTGAGGGTTTGACAACCAAAGCACGGGCAAAACTGACACGCTGTTTCATTCCGCCGCTTAAATCTTTTGGAAACTTTTCAAAATCTTCTTCTTCGAGTCCAAATTTCAGTGCAATTGCCTTGGATTTTTCTATTGCGGCAGTTTTTTTCTCACCACGGGCAAGCAATCCAATGGCAATATTGTCAAGCACATTTTTCCAGGGAAGCAATCTTCCCTCCTGAAAAGCAAAAGAGGAGCTTTTAAAACTGTTTGTCACTTCACCTTCTTGCACATCCAGCAACCCGGAGCATAAATGCAGCAGTGTTGTTTTTCCACCTCCGCTGGGTCCGACTATTGAAAGTATTTCCCCTTTATGGAGTGTGAAATTTATATCTCTTAAAATCTCAGTAAATCCAAAATGGTGTGTTAAGTGTTTTACTTCTAGTTTCTCCATAACTCTACCTCTCTTTTTATCGGTTCAAGTATGATATACTCTATAAACATCAACGAGCCTATCATAATGGTAACGAGTGCTAAGGCTGTTGGAGTATCTAACTGACTTCTCGCAACTGCCAAGGAAGCACCCAGACCATCACTTGTAGCTAAAAGCTCAGCCATGATGACTATCTTCCAGGCCATACCAAGCCCGCTTACCCAAGCAGGAAAAATATAGGAAAAAATATGAGGAAAATAGACATCTGTAAACTTCATGTGCCATGGCAGATGGAAACTCTCAGCCATCTCTTTTAAAGCACCGTCAAGTGTTCGAGTTCCCTGTAATGCACCAACAAAGATAATAGGAAATGAAGCGACAATAATGGTAAAAATAACCGTCTCATCACCCATACCAAACCAAATCATTGCCAAAACTATCCAGGCAATTGGCGGCATGCCTACAAGTATGGTTACAACCGGACGACTCATCATCGACGCCGTTGCAAAGAAACCGGCGATGAGACCCAAAGCAGAACCAAACAACAAAGAGAGTCCAAAGCCAACAGAAGCGCGGTAGAGGGTGATGTCAATCTGTTCCCACACCTCCTTGTCATGCAGCATGGCATATAGAGTCTTAAATGTTTCAAGCGGAGAGGGAAGCACTAGATTTCCATATACCTGATTTCCGACATCCCACAGGGCTATAAAAAGCAGAATGGAAGCAACTGCACCCCATCCGCTCCATAGGTAAGCCGGAAAATCATTTAGAATTTTAAGAAAGAATTTCAAATTATATCCTTATACTAATAATTATTATCAGTATTGTATTATATAGATGCTTTTATAAAGTTGATTTATATCAATTTTTATATTTATTATAAAGCTAAAATTGTCTGAAGTCTATCACACATTAGGATTAAGCTTGTTTAAATCTACAATCCAGGATTATGCTATAATTGTATTTGACTATAGACAATTACAATTAGGAAAAATTATGTTAGATAAGTTACTCAACTTTCGCACATAAAACCTAACTTTTTTTGAGTATAAGCACTGAGAACAGCGATAATCTGTAAGAAATTTTTATTGTCCTTGACAACATTTTGTATTTCAGAGATTTTTGTAAGTATTTTTATAAAAAGTTGCATCGATATTGCCAACGATTCAAGTTCACATTCTAAATCTCTAAAGAGTTCTCCAAGTGTTTGAGGCTCATGTTTTATGCAGTTGATATAGCTTACAATGTTATATGCAAACATTGAGAGTGTGATTTTGGCGATAAGAGCTTCATAGATTCTATTTTCCTCCTGCCTAAACCAAAGAGATTTCGTAAGTCTTTGTAGCCTTGTTCAATATTCCATCGTTTTTTATAGGTTTATGTTTAAAAAGTAACTTTGAACTCATTTACTTTAGTGCCAATTTTAGCAGTTCGTTTGACAATTGGTTTAGGAAATAAGATGCCGCTTTGGTTATTTGGCTTCTTGTATTAAGTCCACTACCAAGATTGAAAAATCTATAGGACTCCATCCAAAGAGTTTTCTGGCTTTTTTAATATTTGAAATTTTATTGATATAAAACTTAAACTATCTATATATTGATAATTGTTATCAGTTTAATTTCTATTTAATAAAAAAGGTGCTAAAGTTCTTTTGTTAAAAATGATTATAATAATTGAATTTGTACCATTTGGTAAACAAAAAATTCATGTTGGAACAGGAGTTTCATTCTTGGCATATTACAATGTTGCAGAGTATCAGCCGCTAGAAAAAAAAGATATACATTTAGACTAGGATATTTTTTTTGTTAATAAAAAAGGTTAAAAAATGGCACAAGAAATTATAGAACAAATTGTTGAATAGGAGAAAGAGATGATAAAAAAAATAGTATTAAAAACAGTATTAATGTTTGCAACTGTTTTGGTCGTAGGAGCAAACGAGATAAAAAAAGTAGATACTTTGGTTTTAAGCGGTCCAATGGCATCTGTGAGTCACCCGCTTTTAAGAATGATTGAAACAGGTGCATTAAATGATGTAGCTAAAAATGTCAAATTTATTATGTGGAAATCACCTGATGAATTGCGTGCTCTCACACTTCGCGGCAGTGCTGACTTTATAGCAATCCCGACTAATGTAGCTGCCAATCTGTATAACAAAGGTGTAAATATCAAACTACTTAATGTTTCCGTGTGGGGAATTTTGGGAATGATTACGCGTGATAAAACTAAAAAAACTCTTCGTGATTTTAAAGGATGCGAGATAGCTATGCCATTTCGCGGGGATATGCCTGACATCGTCTTTGAAGAGATTGTAAAAAGAGAGGGACTTGATCCGAAAAAAGACTTTACACTTCGCTATGTAAACTCACCGATAGATGCTATGCAGATGCTTATAATGCGCAGAGTCGATCATGCGCTCTTGGCTGAACCTGCCATCTCTATGGCACTGAGAAAAACAAACTCTTTTCCATTGAAACTTATAGCGCCTGACCTTTACAGAAGTGCAGATTTGCAAAAAGAGTGGGGAAAAGTTTTTCATATTGAAGCCAAAATTCCACAGGCCGGCATGGCGGTTATTGGCAAAAAAGATCCATATCTCATAAAACGTTTCAATGAGGAGTATGCAAAAGCGCTTCAGTGGTACAAAACACATCCCGAAGAAGCTGGAGAGTTGGTTCATAAATATATTCCAATGCTCCTTCCTGAAGCTGTAGCAGACAGTCTGGATTATGTTCAATTGAATGATGTTAATGCAAAAGATGCACAAAAAGAGTTAGAATTTTTCTTTGAAGTATTGAAAAACAACAACCCTAAAACTATTGGTGGCCAATTACCACAGAATGGTTTTTATTTTAGTCTGAAGAGTGAGTAGATAAATCTAATTTTTTTGTTTTTGCAAACCCTGCACCTTTTTTTGTTTTTGCTTTAAGTTCAAGGGCTGTGATAATTTCTTTGTAGTCTATATGGTTCTGGTGCATGGTTGCAAAGCATTGCGCCACTACTGCTATTGCATTAGGAACTTCACCTTTTTTTTTGTATGCCTGTATATTTTTTTCACTGACTTTTATAAGCTTTGAAAATTTTGGAAGGCTAATCTCCGCATCTAAAAGTAGTTTTTTAAATTCTATAAATGTCATGTAAAAGTATAGTCTTTTATAGCTTAACTCTATATTTTATTGACATGCAGTCTGAAATCATATATAATAGCTATAATTTATTACTAATAGTAATGAAAAAACTGCATAAAGGGTCGAACAATGGCAAAAGATACAAAAAAAGAGTTAGAGAAAAAGTTGGCAAAAACTGCTGCAAAAAAAGCTGAAAAGAAAAAGGCAAAGAAAAAAGCCGAAAAAAAGAAAGCTGAGAAAAAAGATACAAAGAAAAAAAGCAAGAAAAAAGCAAAAAAAGTCATGAAAAAAAAGGTTTTAAAAACCAAAGCAAAAAAAGCTGATAAAAAGAAAGCCAAATCCAAAGCAAAGAAAAAAGCTCAAAAAAAGAAAAAATAGTTTTTCTGTCTAAGGAATGTAATAGCACTCAAACAAGTGCTATTACATAAAAAGCCGGGAGAATCTTAAGCATATACAGAAAAAGTTGAATTTGCTGTATTTGTTGTTTGCTTTTGTGTTGTGTTTTGGTTCAATATATCCATCAGGCTTTGTGTGTATTGTTGCGAGTCCATAGCAGAAGCATCTACCTGTCCACAGTGATAACTTTATCATATGTTTGTTAGCGTAATGTTAAGAGGGCAATTACTCCTCATCTTCATCCTTTTCACTCCCAAAAGTATTTTTAAGTCCTGAAATAAGTGCTTGTTTTTCTTCTTTTGTAAGTCTTGCCTCTGGGTGTGCTATTAAGTAAGACGCCAAAGGCATCTCTCCCTTTTCAACCTCTTCGGCCGCTTCATCACCTTTATTCTTTTTCTGCACACCCCACATTGAGACATTAAAATGTTCACGCCCCTCTGCTACATGATAATAGATACTCCATGAAAGTGGTGCTATATTACTATACCAAGGCCATTTTGTCTCATTGGAGTGGCAATCTGCACAGGCTCTATCAAAAAGTGCTTTTGTTTTTGGGCTGTCCCACTTGACTTGTTTAATGACAGATGGATTTGTATGGTCTCGTCCGTATGGTATGAATTGCATTACGATAAATAATCCAACTGCTATAAGTAAAATCTTTTTCATCTAAGAAATCCCTACTTGTGTAAAAGAGTTCTTAATTGCTCTTTTGATAAAATCTTTTTTGTATCATAAATACATTGAAGATGTGTCATCGTCGCTTGTGCTTTATAAGAAGCTACTTTATCTACAAGACTTTTTAGCTCTTGTGGTGCAACTCCCTGTTGTGAGAGCTTGGCAATCTTTTGCTCTAATGACATAATCTTTTTCTTCAGACTCATTACACTGCTTAGCGTCTGTTTGCGTACCTGTAAAAGCTCTTTTTTTTGTTTTGGAGTTAACGCAAGCTCTTTTGAATCCCACATTTTTTTTACAAGCATTGTTAAATGCGGTAAGTTAGGGTTTTGAATCAAAAAAGGTTTCGAACCCCTTTTCATAGGAGCAGCTTCAAGTTGAGAAGCAGGCGTAAAGTTGACAAGTAAGCCTAGAAGGGCTGCACTGAGGAGATATTTTGATTTTTTGAGCATTTAAGATCCTTTTTTAATAGTAATGACTGCATCTTTGTTTTCAAAAACAGTTTTTACCATCTCTTGAAAACGATGAGGAAAACTTTTGACATCTTCCTCTTTTGCATCAGGCATTATAGCACTTTTGAGTATTGCCATAGGATTGACAACTTTTTGAGGCGTGTAGGTTACATACACTTTCTCATTTGTATCTAGCCTTGTAAAACAGACATCCGCATCCATTGCTACAGCATAAAAAAGTGTGCCTCTTCGATTGTATTTTCCTGTTGGAATACCACCAAAACCATAGTCAGTGGTTGCACCTGTAATGTTTGAGAGTACGCATCCAACGGCACCGGTATTTTCAATAGTCGGTTCTTTTGCAAGCTCTACTTTTATGTAGCCTCTTTGTGGCAACTCAGCGCCATAGAGTGCTTTTAATCCATCTAATGCCATAAGATAAGCTCCCGCAACAGTTGCACAACTGTGTCCCGCACTCTTTACAATGTCAGCGTAGGAAAAATCAAGTATGCCATCATTGACACCTAAAAACTGGCTCAAGTCATCATATAAAACTATTTTTTCAATAGTATCAAAAAATTGAGGATACTGCATTACATACCACCTCCCATTCCCATGCCTTGTCCGCGACCCATACCGCCACCTTTACCCATTCCTCTAGCTTTAGAAGATTGTGCCAAGATGTAATCAGCTACGGTGTTTAACTGATCTTGTGTCAGATTTGCAAAGGCAGGCATAGCGGAGTTAGAAAATCTTGGGTATTTCCCTTGTGAACCGTTTTTAATACTTGCCATAATCACCTCTTTTGCATTTTCGCCCTCAAAGCGTTTGTTTCGCATGCCTATTCCTGCAAATGCCGGAGCAGCTTTTTTGCTTGCAACTGCGTGACAAGCCAGACAGCCATTGTCTTGGATAATCTCTTCGGCACTTTGTGCAAAGAGACTTACGGTGAGTAGTAGTGTAGATATAAGTAATCTTTTCATAATATAAATTCCTTGTGTGAAATTCTACTGTCAGTATAGAATATTCGTGTTAGGGGAATGTTAAGAAAAAAAGCATTTTGAGGGCCAAGAGATACAAAAGTGCTGCCATAATTTTTTTAATGTGAGACTGCTCGAGTTTAAAGTGCATAAGATAGTTTCCAATGTAGCCACCGATGATGGCACACAATGCAACAACAGCCAAAAGCACCCAGTCTAAAGGAACATACGAAGCATAGGTGAAAAAGGAGCCAAGGGCTGAAAACGGTACGACAAAACTCACAGCGACGGCTACTTTTTTAGGTGCAAATCCAAGCAGAGCCAAAAGTGGAATGAGGATATTGCCTCCGCCTACACCTAAAAGTCCGGCAATAAAACCAACCACAGCACCGACAAGTAAAAGTGTGAGTTTTGACTGGGCAGAAAAAAGAGCTTTTTTCTTGCCAAACATCATCATGGTTGCAGAGTAAAAAAGTAAGAGCATAAAGAAAAATTTGACAATGTTTTCGTTGATAAAACTACTGGAGTACGCTCCAAGAGGTGCAAACAGGAGCATTGTCACCGCGATAGGTAAGACAAAGGCATACTCAACAGCTTTGCGTTTGATATTCATGATACTTGAAGTGATGGTTGTTGATGCTCCTGCAAAAAGTCCAACCGCTTTAGCTACAGTAAAATCAAGCCCTAAAAAATGTAAAACCGGAATGAGTGCTATGCCAGAACCCGCTCCTCCCATAGAAAAAACAGTAGAAAGAACAAGGGTAATAGCACCATAAAGAATATAGTCATGCATTATGGTATTTTTGGAGGGTTGACTCTTTTGCCTCACGCAGATTCTTGAGTGTATCTTTTTGGCTGCCGTCACTTTTATACCCTATACTGACTATCATTGTATGAGGTTCAGAGCTGAGCCCCATGAAATAGCTAAAAGGAGTAATGTTAAGAGTGCCTTTTGCATCTTGCGTGCAAATCCAGGCAATGGGTCTTGGGATGATGGTTTGTGCCATAAGCTGGTAACGCTGCGTAAGTGCCTTGTCTGCATAATCCACCACCATCTTAGAGTCCTACCATATGTTTTACATTCTCCAAAAAGCTGTGTTTTTCAACTGTTGGCTCTTCTTTCTTTGGACCGGTGTAGGCATCTTCAGGCATTTCGTTTTCAGGAGTTCCGTCGACATTGACAACCTGCAGTTCTGGATGAATCAGTTCACGCAACTTTTTTTGTACGACCATTTTTGTTGTCATCAGACTCATAGAACAGCCTCCGCAAGCTCCTGTCAGTTTGATGTAGACAACACCGTCTTTTACACCGAGAAGTTCTAAGCCTCCACCGTGTGAGTTTACATATTCACTGACTTTTGGCAGGTAGTTTTGTACTGCATTATAAATATCTTCATCTAAAAACTGCATAATAAAACCTTTTTGAGTATTTTTATAATTATAGTTACTTATAATTAAAATTATCTTAGTTTATATATTTACTCTTTCATCATAAAAATTTGCTGTTATCTCGGAACCTCGGTTTTAACCTAGGCCTTAGTTTTCAAAGCCTAAAAGGCGAAGCTAAAGCATCGCTTCCGAAAAAGTTGTTTAACGTATGTTACCACAGGAACCCGTACTTCAGTGCGGGCTGTGCGTCTTTAAAGACTAAATCATAGGTTAAAACCCAGGTTTGAGGAAAGAATTTTATTTCCAACATTATTGTACAATAATATATGAAAATTTTATTTCTTTTGTTTCTGAGTGTTGCTTCACTATTGTGTGCAAAAAATGATTTGCAGTACGAAACATCACCCTATTTAAAACAGCATGAAAACAATCCTGTGCATTGGTATGCCTGGAATAAAAAAACTCTCTTACTGGCACAAAAGGAAGATAAGCCTCTGTTCTTGTCCATAGGCTACTCAACCTGTCACTGGTGCCATGTGATGGCGAGAGAGTCTTTTGAAAATGAAAAAATCGCACAACTTTTGAACAAATATTTTATCTCTGTAAAAGTGGACAGAGAAGAGATGCCGCAGATTGATGCACTTTATCAAAATATTTTTTATCATGTACACAAACGAACAGGCGGTTGGCCTTTGAGTGTTTTTATGACCCCGCAAAGAGAGGTTTTTTACATTACAGGCTACATCCCTCCGCAAAAAGAGTCCTATTCTGAGGGATTTTCAGAACTTATAGAAAAATTGTCAAAAGTATTTACCGACAAAAAAGTACTGAAACAGGAAATAGATACAATTCAAAATGCAGTGGCAGGAAGAGTAAAGCTTTCAGAGAGAGAAGAGAAAAATATTTCTCTTTATACGCTGAAAAAATCTCTCAAAAAATCTTTTGATACACTTTATACAGGATTTGGCACAGGAAGAAAATTTCCTGAGGCTTCCAAGCTTGCTTTGATGATGGATTTAGCGGCTATAAGCCAGGACAATACACTGCAAAAATACTCTTTTGAAATGCTTGATATTATGGCACTGAGAGGTTTGTATGATCATATCGGCGGTGGTTTTTTCAGATACAGCGTGAACGCAAACTGGGAAATTCCGCATTTTGAGAAGATGCTTTATAATCAGGCAGAACTTGTCTCATTATATGTAAGAGCATATACAGCAAGCGGGAAAAAGCTTTACAAAAGTGTAGTGCAGGAGACAACAGCAATGGTAAAAAAACGTTTTTTGCATCATAACCTTTACTGGAGTGCGAGCAGTGCAGAGAGCCAAGGCAAAGAGGGGGCATTTTTTACATTTACACCGGATGAAATAAAGAGCGCACTCAAAAACAATGCTCATGCCGATGCCATAGAAGATGCCCTGGGATTTAGTATAGAGGGGAATTTTAACAACAGTGTACATATAAATTTTGATACAGACACAAGACCTCCGGGTTTTGCATCTTTTAAAGCAAAGCTGTTACATGTAAGGGAAAAGAAAAAATACCCTTTTATAGATACAAAAATAAACACGGCATGGAACGCCATGATGATAGAAGCACTCTACAAGGCTTCACGCATTGATAAAAAATATGCAAAACTGGCAGAAAAAAATTTAACTGCTTTGCGAAATCTGATGTTTTTGAGAGGAGAGTTGTACCATCAAACACTCTTGGGCGTGCAGCCAAAACAAAAAGGGCTGTTGGAAGACTACAGTTTTTTAATCTCTGCGCTGATTGCAGGATATGAAGTGGATTATGATGAAAAAAAGCTTGATTTTGCCGAGTATCTGCTGACAGTGGCAAAGTATAAGTTTTACAAAAACGGTCTCTGGTACCTTTCAGCTGATGCTTTACATGTAAAGGCCGGCTTAAATGATAAATACTATACATCACCGCTCTCAAAGATGCTGCAAAACATAATCAAACTGGCATCGCTGAAAGCCTCTTTTAGATATGAAAAACTCTTTCAAAGCAGTATGGAAAAACTCAAAGAAGCGCTTATAAGAGAACAATCAAATGCACCGGCTCTGGCACAGGCGTATTTAATGCAGAAACTGGGAATTGTCGTCGTGAAAAGTTCAAAAGACAATTTGCTTAAAAATGCTAAAATACTGCAAACAACAGGTTATCCGTATGTATTGAGTGAAGTGAAGCCATATAAAGATTTTTTGGCATGTACTTTAAGAAGATGTTTTATAAAAGATCATAATATAACAAATGTATTACATGTAATAGATAAAGAATATATAAGGAGATAAATGAGAAGTATAGGACTTTTGGGCGCGATTTCAATCGGCATCGGCGGAATGGTAGGCGGCGGTATATTTGCGGTTTTGGGAGAAGCGGTCTCTTTGGCACACGGGGCAACTGCGGTTGCTTTTGCCATAGCCGGCATTGTGGCAATACTGACGGCATATTCCTATGCCAAACTCTCCGTAGCTTATCAAAGTGAGGGTGGAACGGTTACTTTTATAGACAAAGCCTTTGGCGACAATATCCTTTCAGGGAGTGTCAATTTGATGCTGTGGCTGAGTTATCTGGTGACCATTTCACTCTACGCAACGGCTTTTGCCTCGTATGGGGAGACTTTTTTTACACACAAATCCGAATGGTTGCATCACGGGCTTATTGTGGTTTCTATTCTTGTTCCTGCGGTTATCAATCTTGTGAGTGCCTCTTTTGTCGGTAAAAGTGAGACAATTATTGTGGTTGTTAAAGTTGCTTTGCTTGTTTTGGTTATTGTTGCAGGGTCTTTTTATGTAGATACAGAACGTATGTCACCTGTACACTGGGGCACACCGCTTTCCATTGTGACAGCCGGTATGATTATTTTTGTAGCCTACGAGGGTTTTGAACTGATAGCAAATTCTGCCCAGGATATTAAAAATCCGGATAAAAATCTGCCTCGTGCTTTTTATGCTTCGGTAATTATTGTTATAGCATTATATATTTTAATTGCCGTAATTACGGTTGGAAATGTTCCTGAAGATGTATTGATGCAGGCAAAAGATTATGCCCTGGCAGAAGCGGCAAAGCCTTCTCTGGGTCAGATGGGCTTTACGCTGGTGGCATTTGCGGCACTTTTGTCCACCTTCTCGGCAATTAATGCAACAATTTACGGCAATGCAAGGCTTGGGTACATTATTGCAAAAGACGGCAAACTGCCAAGAGCATTAATGGATGAAGGAAAAAAATCAGGTGTCCCCTTTAAGGGTGTTTTGTATACCACTCTTTTGAGTCTTATTTTGGCAAACAGTATTGATTTGACAGAAATTGCCATCATTGGCAGTGCCGGATTTTTGCTGATATTCCTACTGGTCAATATCAGTGCCTTTAAGCTTTATGAAGAGATAAAGGCACATCGTTTTGTTTTATTGACATCCTCTGTTTTGAGTCTTTTGGCGCTTTGTACTTTACTTTTTCATACATACAGTTCAAATCCGAAAGCAGTTGTCATCTTTATGGGCTTTATCATTATTTCCGGTCTGTTTGAATTAATATACGGACGCTATGTCAGAGGACACTTTTTTAACAGAGGATACAAGATTTAATTTTTAGAGTGTACTTAACATTGTGCTAACATGAAAAGGTTATAATCGCTGTATGAAAAAGTTAGCATATATAAATTTATTGTTTTTGGTACTCTCTTTACAGGGAAAAACACTTACTTTACAAGAAAGTATAGACAAAACACTGCAGAATCATCCTGATGTAAAAGCGTTTGCATTAAAAGTAAAACAGTCGCACACGGGGTATAGGTCTGCACGTTCAGAGTATCTGCCTCAGGTAAATCTCTCTGCAGAATATAATCCGACACAAACTTACATTTTTCCTGTCAACGGACAGTTTAATACCATCAATGATGCCGGTTGGAATCTGGGTGTCAATGTCAAACAAAAAATTTGGGATTTCTCCAAAACAAGTTTGCAGATAGATGCAAGCAGACTTGACGAAGATATCTCAAAACTTTCCCTGCAGGATCTTCAGGCGTTGCTTGTTGCAAAAGTAAAGTCCCTGTATGAACTTATGGTTGTCCAAAAAGAAGCAATTAGAGTACGCGAAGCAGATTTACATGTAAAAGAGGAGTATTATGCCCAGGCAAAAGCTCTTTTTGAACAGGGGCTCAAGACCCAGGCAGATACAAGCCGTTTTCTTTCCGCTGTCTATATAGCCAAAGACAATCTGGCCATTGCAAAATCTCTCTATGAAAAAGCAAAAAATTCTTTGTCTCTTTATATGGGAGAGAAAATTGCGCAGAGCGTGGATCTGGAAGCTGATGTTTTACAAAAAGAGTTGCATACTGCCCAAAATATGACACAAAAGGTACTCAGTAGCAATACCGAGTTGAAAATTTATGATGAAACCATACAGAAAAATGCCTTGCTGCATAAGTCTGCAAGAGCTTCACATTATGGTTCACTTGATGCTGTTGCCTCTTACAGCCGTGTCAGTTCTTTAAATCTTTATAACACACATCTTGTAGGCGTTGTCCTGAACATTCCTTTGTATGCCGGCGGAAAACTGAGTGCACAGACACAAAACGCCGAAATAGCCCTGCAGGTTGCCAAAGAACAAAAAGCTTCAAAAATACTCGCGCTCAAAGAGGAGATAAGCAATCTTCTCCTGGATATACACAGATATGATGAGACCATAGCTGCAAAAAAAGCACAGCTGGACTCGGCAAAAAAGACAAAAAGAGTGCTTGACGGAAGATACAAAGAGGGACTCTCTACCTATATAGAGGTTTTGGATGCAAGCTCTCTGGTATTGGAAGCAGAACTCGGATTGCTTGAGGCATATTACTCAAAAACGCTGAGTATAGACAGAATTGATTATTTACAAGGAAAAATAAAATGAGTACAAAAATGAAATATATAATTTTTATTGTTGTAGGTATAGTAGCGGCAACTCTGTTTTACAACAAAGTTTTTATTCCAAAACATACATTTAAAATAGTGCATCCGACTAAAGGTGATTTAAACAAAGAGATTTTCGGTATAGGAGAAGTGGGGGCAAAAAATATTTATGCCATTACCGCACAGACAGGCGGAAAAATAGTGCAGATTAATACAGATGAGGGAAAATGGGTCAAAAAGGGAGATTTGCTTGTAGCGATTGACAGTATTGATTTGCCCAAACTGATAGAAGAAGCAAAAATGTCTGTATACAAAGCAAAGTCTGAACTCAAAGCAACACAAAAAGAGCTTGATTCCCTTCGCTCACAAAAATCTTTGGCCAAAAAAACATATGAACGGTATAAAAAGTTAAAAGAAAAAGCTTTTGTTTCTCAGGCGGAGTATGACAAAGCCAAAGCAGATTTTGACACTGTCAGTGCAAATATGAAAGCAACACAGGCCCGTATCAATTCTTCAAAAACAGAAGTAGTCCGTTTAAAAAAAGCCCTGGAAGCCTTACATGTAAAGCTCTCACGCTATAAAATCTATGCACCTGTTGACGGCTATGTCATTGCCAAAGAGGCTGAGGTAGCACAAAGTGTTCTGCCGACACAGCCTATACTCAAAATAGTCGAGCCACAAACAGTATGGATTCAAGCCTATGTAGATGAAAAAATAAGCGGAGATGTCAAAGTAGGGCAGCGTGCAGTTATTACCCTGCGTTCGCAAAGTAACAAGAAGTTAGAGGGATATGTCAGCCGCATTGTCGCACAAAGTGATGCTGTGACACAAGAGCGAGAGGTTGATGTCAGTTTTTATGCTGTGCCGACTCCCTTTTATATCAATGAACAGGCAGAGGTACTCATTACAACACAAACATTGAAAAATGTTATCAAGATACCTGCTTATTTGATTGTCTATAAAGATAAAAAGGCCGGTGTATGGATAGAAAAAGAGGGACATGCACACTTCTTACATGTAAATATAACCGATATAACAGACAAAGAAGCAGCTGTGAAAAATTTGGACACGACTCTCAGACTTTTAGTACCGGATAAAACTAAAAAATCTCTCAGTGAAGGCATGAGAATTTACAAATGATAAATTTAGCACAAAAAGAGATAGCCCATACTTTTGGAAAGTTTATCGTAACAGCTATAGGGGTAGGAATGCTTCTGGGCATAGTATTTGTTATGATGGGTGTTTATCGCGGAATGATTATTGATGCCCAGGTATTACTGGATGATGTGGGTGTAGACTTGTGGGTAGTGCAGGAAAATACACTTGGTCCATTTGCAGAAGCCTCACGGGTACATGAAGATTTGAAAGATACCCTGAAAGTAATTGAAGGTATCGATAAATCCGAAGGAATTACCTTTCAGAACCTGCAATTGCCGTCAAAAAACGGTGCGGTCCGTGTCTTTGCAGTGGGATTTGATCCTTTTGGGGATATTAATCCTATCAACCCGAAACGTTTGCTCAGCGGACGGGGGCTTCTCAGAAATCATTATGAAATGGTTGTCACTGACAAAACAGGATTTGCTCTCGGTGATACAATACACCTGGGACGTGATTTTTATCATGTGGTCGGTGTAACACACGGGACTGTCTCTTCGGGAGGAGATCCTTTGGTATACATCAGTCTCAAAGATGCACAGGAGTTACAGTTTTTATACTCAAATGCACGGATAAGAAATGACAGAGCAAGAGGCATATCGGGAGTGAACTCTCATATGGTCAATGCTGTGATAGCTACAAAAAAAGATGGATACGATGTTGATGCTGTTGCAGATAATATAAGAGAATGGAAACACAAGGCGGTTTTTACGGCAGAAGAAGAGAAGACTATTTTGACAAAAAATCTTATCAAAATGGCATCCAAACAGATTGGTATGTTTACGGTTATTTTGGTGATTGTCTCGACTATTATTATTGCGTTGATTATTTATACGATGACTTTGGAAAAGATGAAAGAGATTGCCATTATGAAGCTTATCGGTATTCCAAACAGTATGATAATCAAGATGATAGTGCAAGAGACGCTTATTATGGGAGTGTTGGCATTCATCTCAGGGAATATCTTTGCACATCTTATTTATACGAAGTTTCCAAAAAGAGTGGTGTTGGAGACACCGGATGCTTTTGCGCTTTTTATTGTTGTTGTCATTGCATCCATACTGGCTTCTTTAATAGGGGTCAAAAAAGTAATTTCGGCAGATCCTGCACAGGCAATAGGCGGTTGATATGAAAAAACAGGCGATTAAAGTAGAAAATCTGGTCAAAAATTTCGGCAAAGGCGATTCTCTTGTTGAAGTTTTAAACGGAGCATTTTTTAGTGTGGACAAAGGCGAACTTGTAGCGCTTGTGGCACCAAGCGGTGCAGGAAAGACAACCCTGCTGATGATGATAGGCTGCGTGGAAGAGCCGACAAGCGGAAAAATATGGCTTGGTGAGGAAAAAGTCTATGACAATGAATGGCTGACAAAAGAGACACGAAAAATAAGACGCGAAAAAATCGGTTTTATTTTTCAGGCGCATTATTTGATTCCTTTTTTAAATATTTTAGAAAACATTACTCTGGTGCCTCAGACGAACGGTGTATCTGAAGAAGAGAGCATAAAAACCGCGATGGAGCTTTTGGAATATTTTGAAATTGCGGACAAAGCGCACTCTATGCCCTCTGAACTCTCAGGCGGACAAAACCAAAGAGCTGCCATAGCACGGGCTTTGGCGAACAAGCCTCAAATCATACTTGCAGATGAACCGACGGCTGCACTCGATTCCAAGCGTTCCGTTGATGTTGTAAAGATGCTCAAAAAGATAGCCATAGAACAGAATGTGGCGGTAATCATGGTGACACACGATGAAGCAATGTTGCCACTTTGCGACAGAATTTTAAAGATAGAAGACAAAAAGGTTGTTTCTTCCAAAATATCTGGAGAAAATATGATATTTTGACTTTTATGTGAGATTAGATATACTTATGCAAACGAAACGGATAAGTATGGATCACAAAAAACTCATTATTGCTGTATTTATTATTGTTTTACTAAATATGCTGTTTTTTTTAGAATTTAACAGAATGCAGATGAAAAATATTTTTAGAAATGCAGATGAGATGGCATTGAGTATTGAAAATAAAATGCGTCTGAGTATAAATGCGGTAGAGTATTTACATCTAGCCGCAGAGCAGATTTTTAAAAATAGAGAGAATCTTAAGCCAAATGAGGCTTTACATGTAAAGTATGTCAATAAAAACGGCACCTATGCACTCGATGAAAACAAAGATGTAAATTTATTGGGTTTTGGCAAAAATGCACTTTCGGACAAAAAATTGCTCCAGGAGATGGAGGCGGCACTGCAACTCACTCCGTTTTTTCAACTGGTTGCTGAACAAAATAAAAATTTTGCCTGGATTTATTACTATTCGAAAAATCATTTTACGGTTCTTTACCCTTATGTTTCCTCTGCAGATTTTCAGTTTAGCCCTGTGGTTGAGAAAAAACCCTTTTATCATGATGCAACTCCCCAGGCCAATCCTCAAAAAAAACTCTTTTTGACACCTTTGTATATGGATGCCATAGGCAAAGGGCTTATGGTGACTGTCGGCAAGCCTTTGTATTACAAAAAGCATTTTTTGGGGACAATTGATGTGGATATAACACTGAACAATTTTGACAATCTGCTTGCACGCCTGGATTATTTTAATAATGAAAGTGTAATTTATAATAACAAAAACCAGATAGTGGCAAGCCATAATCTGATACAGGATTTCAACCGAAGCAAAATATATAAGATAGATGATTTTCTGGATGTCTCCGTACGAAATATGAATGAAACTTCAGAATCTCTGCAATACAAAGACTCTCAATATATTTTTGTCAAAAGACTCCCGTATGTACATTTGCACTTTGTTTACAGAGTGCAGGCACACACTCTTTGGTTTAAATCTTTTTTATATACCTTTCCTATTTTTCTTTTGATGCTTTTGAGCCTTTATCTGATTTTTCTATATCAAAAAGCAAAATACATAAATTACAAACTGAAACTGCAGGCAATACAGGATTATATGACAGGGGCATATAATCGAAGATACTTTTTTGAAGTTGCCAGGGCAATTTTTTCTAAAGCGCTGCGAAAACATACCAAGTTGGCTGTAGTGATGATGGATATTGATGATTTTAAGACTGTGAATGATACTTATGGTCACGATGCAGGTGACCTGGCTATCATAGAAGTGAAAAAAATTTTAGAAAAAAATCTGCGAAGATATGATCTGTTTGCACGGTTTGGAGGGGAAGAGTTTTGTGTTGTTCTTGATGATATTTCCAAAGAGGATGTAAAAAAACTTTTTGAAAAAATAAGAAAAGATTTTGAAAACAACATCATTATATATAACAATATGAAAATCAGATATACAGTTTCCTTTGGCATAGCATACGGGATGGCAGATTCTTTGGAAAAATTGATAAAAGTGGCGGATGAAGCACTGTATGAATCCAAGAAAAACGGAAAAAACCGGGTTACACTCTACGAAGTCTAATATATTAAGACAAGATTAACAATAATGCTACTATAATAATTGAACGACAGTCGGTCAAAAATACTTTTGGAGGGTTATGTTGGCAATTATAGTTGACAAAGAACAGAAAAAAAAAGATATTGCTCTTGGAACAAAAGCGTTAATTCTTAAAGACGGAATTAACAATATAACAATTTCTCAGATTGCAAAAGCTGCCAACATAGGCAAAGGCACGGTGTATGAATATTTCAAAAACAAAGATGAGATAGTCTTTGAACTGGTTGAAATTTTGATGCAGGAGCATAACGAGAGAAAAGAGAAACAACTCTCACTGCATGTAAGCACACGAGAAAAAGTTAAAAGTTTTTTTAGCTTTTTTTATGCCGATGAAGATAGAGAACTGCGTGAAATATACAAGCAGTTTACTGCCATTGCTTTGAGCAGTACAAATGAAGAGATGGTTGCTTTTCAAACAGAGTGCTATACGCTTTATGAAAAATGGATGGAAAATATCATAGAAGAGGGTATAGAAAAAAACGAGTTAAAGAGTGAAGCAAAAGAGTTGGTTATGGGTATTTTTGCTTTTGCTCAGGGTACTTTTATTATGAGTGTTACCACAAGTGCCATAGAAGATTTAAAACAAAAAATAGATACGCAAATAGATATTTTATTTGATTTAATGGAGAAATGATTATGAAAAAACTACTTTTACTCACTGTTGTCCCCGCTCTTTTATTTGGAGATGACCTGAAATTACTTTTGGATTTTGCAAAAGAAAATAACAATCTTGTCAATGCCTCCAAAATAGCAGTACATGCAAAAGCAAAAGAGGTGCAAAGTGCCACAAGCAATTATTTTCCTACCTTGGATGTGAGTGCTTTTTATAAACGGGATGACAAACCGAGTCCTTTTTTCCCGGGAACAACATACGGAGCAAGGGCAAAAATCGGGTTTGATATCTATGACGGCGGAAAAAAATCATATACAAAAAAACAAAAAGAGAATGAAAAAAAATCTGCTTCTTTTAGTTATAAAGATACAAAAAAATCTATTCTTCTTGGGATAACAGAGGATTATTATAATCTTAAAAGTCTGCAGGCCTCTTTGGGTGCGACGATAGAAGCTTCCAAAGCAGTCAAGGCACAGCTTGAAAGAGTGCGACATTTTTATGAAGCTGATCTTGCGACAAGTGATGATGTGGACAGACTCCAATCTGCATACGACAGCACTTTGTATGCAATAGAATCTACAAAATTTCAAATAACAGCGCTGCATAAAGCACTTGAACTCAAAGTTGGAAAAAAAATAAACACTTTGGAAAATTCGCAGTTTGACAAAAGAGCAGCACAAAATGAAGAGCTTCTTGACAGTATCGAGTCACTCAGGTACAAAAAAGCAGCATTGCAAAATTTAGGTGAAACGGTTGAGAGCTATTATTATCCTACTATCCGTATAGAAGATACCTATTCGTTTTATGGGTATCAGGATAAGCCGACTTTTGGCGGAATTCCCATTGCCTACCTTGACAAACAAAATGAGCTGATGGCTACAGTCGGCTTGAGACTGTTTGATTTTGGGACACTCAAAGAGCAGAAGGAGGCTCTGAAACTGCAGGCTGATGCACTGAATCAGCAGATTATTTACAAATCAAAAGAACAACAGATGCAGCAAGAATTGGCACAAGAGCGAATTCATACAGCCAAACTCAACATTAAAAGTTCAAAAAGTGCACTCAAAGCGGCAAAAAGTGCTTTAAAAACTATCACAGAAAAGTACAATGCAGGCATCGTGGACAATGTCGTCTATCTTGATGCGCTTTCGGCAAAAACAGAGGCAAAAGCAAGGTATGAAAAAGCACGCAATGATCTCGAAATAGCCTATGGCATTTATTACTATTATAACAATGAAAATTTAGAGGAGTTCGTTAAATGAAAAAAATATTTATAGCTTTAATCACCCTGGTGAGTCTTTCTTATGCGCAAAAGGTTTACGCAACATTTGATGTGACAGCACAAAAGAGTGCAAATCTGGCTTTTACTGCGAGCGGAATAGTAGAAAAAGTTAATGTCGATATCGGCTCGGTAGTGAGCCAAAACCAAATACTGGCAAAACTGGGAAACAAAGATATAAAAGCAATGCTTGAAAAAACACAGATAGTTTTTAAGTTTGCTAAAAGAGAGCTTGAGAGACAGAAAAAAATAAAAAAACTCATAGATGCAAGTAAATATGACAAAGTCCTCAGTAATTATGAAAATGCAAAAGCATCGGTTGCCTATCAGCAGGCTTTGTATGAAAAGACGATTTTAAAAGCACCCTTTGCAGGTGTCATTTATGACAAAAGCATAGAGGTTGGCGATGCTGTAAGCGGTTTGATGCTTAAAACTGTTTTTAAAATACAAAGCATTCATGCAAGAAAGCTGATATTGGAATTTGACCAAAAATATCACGGTATTGTAAAAGTCGGACAAACCTTTGAATATAAGGTAGACGGAGACAGCAAGACCTACACAGGTGTTATCTCCAAAGTCTATCCGTATGCAAATTTTGACAACAGAAAGATAAAAGCGGAAGTAGAGGCAAAAGACTTTACAGTCGGGCTTTTTGGTGACGGTATGATACTGGTTGACGGAAAATAACGATGTACAAATTAGCGATTAACAGACCAATTGCAACACTGATGTATGTCATTACATTGGTGATTTTTGGCTATATGAGTTTTAAAAGCATGCCCTCGGCACTCTATCCGAATGTGGATTTTCCTATAGTGACGGTCAAAACAATCTATCCGGGTGTCGAAGCCGATACGATAGAATCACAGGTCACAGAAAAAATAGAAGAGGCCATCTCCCGTATAGGCGGAGTGGACAGCATCACATCCACAAGCAGTGACGGCGCATCTGTTGTTATGGTGAAATTCTTTTTAGAACGCAATATTGATGAAGCGACCAATGATGTCCGTGACAAAGTCTCAGCTGTTATCTTGCCAAAAGATGCACAAACGCCACTTGTCAGTAAACTCGATATCGGCGGGGCTCCTGTTATCAATGTTTTTTTAACAGCAAAAAAAGACACCTTGCAAAACCTGATGGTATTTGCCGATGAGAAAGTAAAACCGGCTATTCAAAAGATCAACGGTGTCGGTGCTATAAATATCATCGGTTACAAAGACAGAGAGATAAAAATCTTTCCCGATATTTACAAGCTTAACAAATTTGGCATTACCATCAAAGAGTTAAATGACATTGTAGCAGAAGAAAATGTCAAAATCGGCGGTGGGAAGCTGATCACAAAAACCAAAGAGATTATCTTAAAAACAAAAGCGGATGCCCTGAGCGTGAAGCAGCTCCAAGACATTATAGTAAAAGATGATTTGAGACTCAAAGATTTGGCAACAGTTGTTGATTCTTTGAGTGATGCAAAAAGCTACTCATCATACAATGGTATACCGGGTGTTATGCTTGAAGTGCAAAAAATTTCAGGAACAAATACGATAGATATAGTAAAGCGCGTCAAAGAAGCCGTGCCGCAGCTAAAAAAGATGGCCGGCGAAAAATATGGTGTAGAACTGCTTCAGGATACTACGCCTTTTATCATTCACTCACTTGAAGATGTGAAATTTGACCTTATTTACGGTGCAATTTTGGCAGTTATTATCATCTTCGGTTTTTTGAGAAACTTTACTATTACGCTGGTTTCGGCACTCTCTATTCCTATCTCTATTCTTGGTACGATTGCTTTAATGAATCTGATGGGGTATAACCTGAATAAAATGACACTCATCGGTTTGACGCTTGCTATCGGAATTATCATAGATGATGCCATCGTTGTGCTTGAGAATATCTACAAAAAGATGGAAGCAGGTATGGGCAAGTTTGAAGCCGCACTGTATGGAGTCAAAGAGATGGCATTTGCTATTCTTGCAATTTCGGCAATGTTACTTGCTGTTTTTCTTCCGGTTGCACACATGAGCGGAATTGTCGGAAAATTCTTTGAAAGTTTTGCGATGACGGTAGGGTTTGCTGTTATTATCTCCTATACGGTTGCGATGAGTTTTATGCCGAGTTTGAGCGCAAGAGTATTGCATAAAGGAGAGAGCAGGTTTTACAATATTACAGAACCGATTTTTCAACGTATAGACAAATTATATGCTGCAACACTGAGTTTTGTGCTCCGTTTTAAATTTTTTACACTTATTTTTGTTCTTGGGGTGTTTGTTGCCTCGCTTTCTCTCTTTCCAAAAATCGGTATGGATTTTCTGCCAAAAGAAGATAAAGCAGAGTTTGAAGTAAAACTCAGAGCCGATGCCGGCATCAGTTTGGATGAAATGATACGAGAGTCCAAAGTGATTGAAAATTTAATCAGAGCTGACAAAAATGTTGTTTTTACAACCTTGAGTGTGGGCTATAACAGTGTGCATGAGAAAAACAAAGCACTCATTTATGTCAAACTTACGCCTAAAGGCAGCAGAAAAAAGAATCAAGAAGAGATTATTCAGGAGTTCCGTAAAAAGCTCAAGCCTTTTTCCAAAGAGATGTTTATTACAGCAGCGGCAATTCCAAACATCAAAGGTGCCGGGGTGAGTGTACCCTATCAAATTGTACTGACATCGGATTCTTTTGCCAAGCTTGATGTGGCAAGAAAAAATTTGATGGAGTATCTGGCGAAGAAAAAAGGCTTTGTTGATATTGACTCTAATCTTGATGAAGGCAAACCACAGATTGACATCAATATAGTCCGTGAAAATGCCAACAGAATGGGAATCAGTGCAGCACAGATAGCAAAGGCTGTCTCGATTGCCTTTTCAAGTGACTTGGAAATTTCCTATTTTGAACAAAACGGAAAACAGTACAAAATTACCCTGCGACTGCCTGACAAAGACCGTGTAAGCATAGATGATCTCAAAAAAATCCAACTCAGAGCCAAAAACGGTGAGTTGGTTTTTCTTGACGGTCTTGTTACATTTCACAATGCAAGGTCTTTGGCTTCGATATATCACTACAACAGACAAAGACAGGTGACAATTTACTCTGATTTGTTTGGGCTTGATCTGGGCGGAGCTGTCAATTATACCCGTGCAAAAATAGATGAGTTGCTGCCTGAGGGAGTGCAGTATAAATTTACAGGCTTTGCCGAAGAGATGGAAAAAACTGCCAAGGCTTTTGGCGTGGCTCTTGGTTTGTCTGTCATTTTAATGTTTATCATCCTGGCGATTTTGTATGAGTCGCTTATTCAGCCTGTTATCATTATGATGGCATTGCCTCTGAGTATTATCGGGGTTATGCTGGCTTTGTATCTGACACATTTGCATTTCAGTCTCTTTGTGATGATTGGATTTATGCTGCTTATGGGTATGGTCGGTAAAAATGCCGTACTGCTGGTTGATTTTGCCAATGAAGCAGTATCGCGGGGAAAAGATGCCAATGCCGCACTGCTTGAAGCGGGAGAAAAAAGACTGCGCCCGATTTTGATGACAACAATTGCAATGATATTTGCAATGCTTCCTTTGGCACTGAGCAACTCTTTGGGAAGTGAAACAAAAGCACCGATGGCAATAGCCATCATAGGCGGTCTTTTAAGTTCAATGGTGTTAACATTGCTTGTTGTACCTGTAATTTATAAAATGATAAATCCGATTGATCAATGGCTCAGAAAGTGGTATGAGAAAAAAATACAGAGTGATACTGAATAAGGAGTAGATTATGCAGGTTCTAAAAAAATATTGGTTGGCTGTTGTTATAGCTGTTTTGTTGGTGACTGCCGGTGCTATGATTTACAACAAACTGCATCCAAAAACACTTCCTGCAAATTTGGTTGAAGGGACAGGTCGTATGGACGGTGATCTGGTAAACCTCAATGCAAAATACGCAGGAAGACTGGATAAAATATTTGTTGATGACGGTGTGCCTGTGCATAAAGGAATGGTTGTGGGTGTCTTAAAGAGCAAAGAACTTGCAGCACAAGAAGCAGGGCTTGATGCACAGATTCAGGCAAAAAAACAGCAACTCGCAGCACAAAAAATCGAAGAAAAAATTGCACAGACAACCATTCCGCTTTTGGAGAAAAAAGCAAAAGCACAGCTTGTCTCAGCCCAGGCTTCGCAACAGGCATTTGAAAAAAATATTCTGATACAAAAAGATGTCGTTGCCCAGGCAAAAAGAGATTGGAAACGCTCTCAACGATTGTATAAAAACAAAAGTATTGACAAGCACAAACTGGAACTTGCCCAACTCAAAAGAGATACAGAAAATAAAAAGCTCTCCTCACTGCAGCAACAGCTAAAAAAAGTAAAATCAGCAGTAACTCTGGCTCGTATTGCACTTTTGGATGCGCAGGCATCACAGAAAAAACTTTTTGCCATTGCCGCAAATATTCAGGCGCTGCAAGATGGTATTGAAGCTGCAAAAGCATCCAAAGCACAAATAGAAGCGATGATACAGGAGATGACACTTGTCTCACCTGTTGATGGAATTACGGTAGAAAAGATTGCCAACGAGGGCGAGGTGATAGCTCCCGGTATGCCGGTAGCCACACTTTTGGATCCCCACTCCTTGTATCTGAAAATATTTGTTGACACACTGCAAAACGGAAAAATAAAACTGGGTGATAAAGCGGTAATATTTCTTGATGCCTACCCAAATCATCCGATACAGGCAAAAGTAGTGCGTATTGCCCAAAAAGCGGAATTTACGCCCAAAGAGGTCAGTGTGCGTTCAGACAGAATTCAAAGAGTGTTTGCCGTGCATCTCAAACCACTGGCAATTGACCCCTTGTTAAAACTCGGTATACCGGCTGTGGGAGTTGTGTCACTTGATGGCAAAGGTCTGCCAGCTTCACTCAATGACATTCCGGTACTCTAAAACAAGATGTCTCTTCTTGAAGTAAAAAACATCCGGGTCTCTTACAAAAAAAGAGTCGGCATACACAATGCCTCATTAGAAGCAAACAGTGGAGAGATTATCGGTTTTATAGGAGCAGACGGTGCAGGAAAAAGTTCTCTTATGCATGCTGTAGCCGGTGTTATCCGTTTTGAGGGTGAGATTGTTTATGATGGTATCGCCTACCACTCACCCAAAGAGGCAGAAAAGGTAAAACCTTTTATCGGACTGATGCCACAGGGAATAGGACTTGTTCTTTATGATACTTTGACAGTCGGGGAGCATTTAGAGTTTTTTGCCGATATTCGCAATGTTACAAAAGATGAAAAATTTCTTGCATATAGAGAAAAACTGCTTCATATGGCAGGACTGAGTGCTTTTGTCGAGAGAGAAGCCGGCAAACTCAGTGGCGGGATGATGCAAAAACTCTCACTCATCTGCACACTTCTACACCGTCCGAAACTTCTTATTTTGGATGAACCGACAACCGGAGTGGATCCGTTGAGCCGTTTGGAACTGTGGGAGATTCTCGACAGTATACGCAAAGAAGAGGGTACAGTGATTCTAGTAAGCACCGCTTATATGCAAGAAGCCTCAAAAATGGACAAAATTTTTCTTTTTGACGAAGGAGAAATCATTGCCCGCGGCACAAATGAAGAGCTTATAGACTCCATTCGTCCCTATGTTTATGAAGAGGTTACATGTAAAGAAGCGTGCCTGAGTTTTAACAAGCGTACCTATTCGCTGCAGCCTTTACATGTAAAGCAGGCAGAACCTACTTTGGAGGGACTCTTTTTTGTGAACGCTCTGCAAAAGAAAAAGCTCCTGCCTAAGGTCGTCATAACAAAACGAGACAAAGAAATCGCAATACCGCCTGTTGTGATGCAGGCAAAAGGGATCACAAAAAGATTTGGCAGTTTTACGGCAAATGACCATGTAGACATAGAACTCAAACGGGGTGAAATTCTGGGTCTTCTGGGTGCAAACGGCGCAGGAAAAACGACATTTATCAAAATGCTTTTGGGTCTGTACCCGATAGACGAGGGGACACTTACTCTGCTTGAAAAAGTCATCCGCAGCGGAGATGACCGTCAAACACTCAAGTCCAAAATCGGCTATGTAAGTCAGCATTTTGCACTCTACAATGACATGACTGTACGGGAAAATCTGATTTATTTTGCCAATATGCATCAGATTCCTCTCAAAACTGCCTTAAAAAGAATTGAGCAGTATGCCAATGAACTCGGCTTTAAAGAGTATATGGATGAATTGCCAACTGCGCTTCCTCTGGGCGTAAACCAGCGTTTTTCCATAGCTGCGGCACTTTTACATGAACCGCTTGTACTGTTTTTGGATGAGCCTACAAGCGGTGTGGATACCATTGCAAGAGCGCAGTTTTGGGAAATTTTGAAAAAGCTCAAAGAGCAGTGGCATATATCTATTTTGATAACCACACACTATATGAGCGAGGCGGAGTACTGTGACCGAGTGGTACTGCTCAAACAGGGAAAAAAGATTGCAGACGATACCATAGAAAATTTTTATAAATCACATCCCGATGCAAAGAGTTTTGAAGATATTTTCTTGACATACTATAAGGATAGAGAATGAAACTAATAACCATTAAAGCCTATATATTGAAAGAATTTATGGAGCTTTACAGGACGCGTCTGATTGTGATGGTATATTTGATGCCGAGTATGATTGTACTGCTTTTTGGGTACGGAATCCGTATGGATGTAACGCATGCAAGAATTCTGATTCTTGACAATGACCAGAGCAAATTTTCACAAATGCTCATTTCAAAGTTTGAACATAGCAAATACTTTAATGCAAAGGTGTTACATGTAAGTGAAAAAGAGGCACTTCGCTCTATAAAACAGGCTAAAACTGATGCAGTCTTAATCATTCCAAGTTCATTTGAAAAACGGCTTTTACATGCTCAAAAAAGTGAAATCGGTATTTTTGTAGATGCTTCTTTTCCGACAAGGGCTACGACTATTGAGGGATATATCAAGGGGACTGTGCTTGATGGGGTAAGTGAGGTGGCACAAAGAAGCGGTTTGTCTGCAAAAGGGCTTATTGTGTTAAATCAGCGTACGCTTTTCAATCAGGCAATGCGGGATGAAGATGCCATAGTTCCGGGACTCATAGGACTTGTGCTTTTGGTGGCTCCTGCAATTTTGGCAGCACTTCTTATAGTAAAAGAGAAAGAGCGAGGGACCATTTTTAATTTTTATGCTTCGCCTTTGAGTAAAGGAGAGTTCCTTCTTGCAAAACTTTTTCCTGCTTTTTTACTGCATTCTGTGAATATTTTTATACTCTTTTTGCTTGCAGTTTATCTGTTTGATGTTCCTTTTCGGGGAAGTTTTATGCTCTACTGGCTCAGCAGTGAACTTTATATTCTTATCAGTCTCTCTATCGGTATGCTTATTTCTATCATTACAAGCAGACAAATTGTTGCCGTTGTTTTGACAATTATTATCACCATAATTCCGGGATTTTTATACTCTGGTATGCTTATGCCGATATCTTCCATGAGTGGCGAGTCATATATTGAAGCGCATATGTTTCCGGTGATGTATTATACGCATATTCTTTATGATACATTTTTGATAGGACAGGGTTTGGCATCTGAAAAAATTATCATGTATCTGTTGATACTTGTCGGGTTTGTTGTGGGACTTTTTACTATCGGTACCTTATTGCTGAAAAAGGAGATGAAATAATGCGGATATTTGCTATGATTGTCTCCAAAGAACTGCTGAGTTTTTTACGCTCTATAGGATTAGTGGCTGTTGTACTTTATTCGTTTACGCTGGATGTTTATATAGCCGGTTCGGGCATACAGATAAAACCGCGCAATGTTGTTGTCGGGTATGTTGACAAAACAGGCGGGGGAGTAAGCCAAAAGATACTTGCACGCTTGCATCAACCGGAGTTTAGACCACCGGTTGCCTTCCTTTCGCAAAAAGCCCTCTCTAATGCTATCTTTAACAAAGAGGTTATGGTCGGAATACTCTTTGACTCTGATTTTGAAAAGAACTACAAGAGCGGAAAAAAAGCACAGATCAATCTTTTGCTCGATGCTACTGCAGCATCGCAAAGTCTCACGACATTTATGTATCTGCAAAATATTGTATTTGACTTCCAGTCTGTAAACTTTCCGATTGAATTAAAGTCACACAAACTTTTTAATCAAAATGCGGACAATCACAGTTTTATGGCACTGACAGAACTGCTTTCAATTATAACTCTGCTGATAGTCATTTTGACGGCCATTGTTTTTGTCAAAGAAAAAGAGGACGGCACCTGGGATATTATGCTGCTTACTCCGATAAATCCCAAGATTATAATACTGGCAAAAAGTTTTTCGCAGGTACTCATAGTCATGGCAGGCGTTGTACTCTCTTTGGGATTTGTTCTTTTTGACCAGTTTGATGTACCACTCAACGGATCCTTTTGGGCATTTATGCTCCTGACGTTTTTGTACTCTATTTCGAGTGCGGGTATAGGACTTTTTGTAGCGGCTGTGTCCAAAAATGTGATGCAGGTGGCTCAGCTTTCTATCATTATTATGATGCCGTTGATTTTTCTCAGTGGTGCCTGGACCCCTGTTTATGCTATGCATCCGGTATTTCAAACTCTCTCTTTGTTTTCACCGCTTCGCTACTACATAGAAGCAACGGAGAGTATCTTTTTCAGAGGAACGGAGTTTATAGATTTGTGGCCATATTTTAGCGGAGTTCTTCTTCTGGGAACTCTGTTGTATTGGTACGGCTTTAGAAAAATCGGAAAATTGTTTTAAATCAACGCTCTGTTTTTAATTTTTTACTATAATAAATAAAAAAGAGGGATTTTTTATGGCATTGGTATATATTGAGCAAGTTGAAGATATGGATGTGGAGGAGATGCAAAAAACTCATGAAAATGAGATTAAAATTTTAAATGCAATAGATAATCTTGCGATCTCTTACGATCGTGGGGAAGCGACATTAGAAGAACTTGAAGCAAAAATCGAGGAGTATGTGAAGCATGTTCATGAACACTTTGCAAACGAAGAACGTCTGATGCAGGAGTATGACTTTCCTTCCTATGATATGCACAAAACTGCACATGACATGTTTTTGGAAGAACTGAATATGGCTCTTAAAAATTGGAAAAACTATAAAAAGGTTTCAAAAATTACTGATTTTATCCGCAGAGCACCCGAATGGATAGTCTTACATGTAAACACAGTGGACTACCCGACTGCAAATTATCTTGCAAAAAAGATGAAAGGTTTGTAAAACCTATTCATCATCTTCGTCGTCTTCAAAATCACTCAGATCAAATTCAATTTTTACAGGTTCTTCTACAACTTCTTTGATATCAGTGATGTTTTGGGGTGAAATATTAAGTGCCATTGCTACAAATGTTGCCAATGCGTTATCTTTTACAATTTCCTGGCATGCTTCAGAAGTATTGTAAATCGTAAGGATTTGATTTTTTGTAAGTACGTCACCTGGGTTTATCCCTAATTCTGCCGCAATATTATGCAAGTCCGGACGATTGAGCAAAACACCCTCAACTTTCATACAAAAGCCTTTTCTTAATTTTTTATTTGGATACATTGTTACTCCTATTCTTAAAATGTTTCTTTTGGTCGATTATAGCCAAAAAATTCAAGAAAAATATTTTGTTTGAATGGTATAATTTGACTTTAAAATAAAAAAGAGAAAAAGAGAAAACAATGCACACATACCAAATTGCAGAGTCAGTATTAGATGGCTATAAAAATGAAAAACTTACAGATGAAAGGGTTGATTTTTTAACAGCACAGGTTCATGAACAGCTTGATGAGATAGCCAAAAATAAAGCACTTTATGAAGATTTTTCAGGTCGGGTGAATGCACCAAAAAAGGTAGATAAAATTATTCTCTGGATACTTTTGATGTCAAATGAAAGCATATGTGACGACTATATAAGTGCGTGCAACAAAAATTACAGAGAGATAATTCCTATAAGTGATTTAGCCGACTTGTTACTCTATGTCATACATTTGAAGAAAGTGCAAAACATGGAACTTGACGGTTTTGACCACTTGGTAGAATGCGAAGAAGCAGGCATAGAGGAAGTAGACCAGTATGCCTTTACAAATGCGCTGCTCTACATTCAAAAACTCAAGGAAAAAGAAGTGGAGATGCAATTCTAAGACGAACAGCTCACATGAGAAACTCCTGCAATCTCAAACAGCTCAGCAGGTTTTTGGCTGTAGTATTTTGCTTCTGTTGCAGATGACTGCTCATCATATGGGTGTGTCATCACTTCCTGCAGCTCTTTTATAAGGGTGTAATCTCCTTTTTGGGCTGTTTTGTATGCTGGCACTAAAAACCACTCTCGCAGAGTGTACTTGGGATTGACCTGTTTCATCTCTTGTGAGAGCTTTTTGCGGGTCTCAGGAGTAGTGACATTGATGCTTGCCTTCCATTTTTCCAGCCACTCGCTCCAGTTTCTCATCAGTGCTTTGTTATATACGGAGTCACCGTAAAAGCTTTTTGCAAGCATGGAAATATCTTCAGGAATATTTGAAAGTTCACGAAAAAAGATGGTGTAGTCAACCGAAGTCTCTATCATAAGTTTTATAAGTTCGTTGAACAATGCGACATTAAAGACTGACAAGCCAAGTTTAGAAGCCCACATCTGTATCATTTTAGCCTGCATAACTTTGGAAAAATCATTTATGATTACATGTAACTGCTGCATCTGCTGTTCATGTGATTTGAGCAAAGGCTCTAAGGATTTACAAAACATCCCAAAATTTTGCTCGGCAGCCTGGGGTTGGTTGAGAAATGAAAAATGGACTCCGCCTCCTGTCCAAGGCTGGTATTTCGGATCGAACATGTCTATAAACCCAAACGGACCGTAATCAAGTGTAAAACCGCCTGCGGCACAGTTGTCACCATTGAAATTTCCCTGACAGTATCCGACACGAATCCAGTTTGCTACAAGTGAAGTAAGGCGGGAGCGAAATTCACGGGCAAGCAGCACTGTTTTTTCTTCTAAAGGTAAATCTTTATCTATGACATCACTGTATTCTCTTTCAATCAGGTGCAAGACAAGCATCTCAAGTTCCTCCATCGCCTTTGGATGCTCATTTTTACGTGCCCGTCGAGCAAAAAGTTCAAGTTGCCCTACACGAAGAAAAGAGGGGGCAACACGTGTTGTAATAGCAACATTTTCTTCTATCATAACTTCTGGATCTCTTGAATACGAACCGTTTCTAAACCAAGGCCGTCTGACTGTTTCTGTCTTTGAAGTGTATAAACTCAAAGAACGGGATGTGGGAACACCAAGGGCATACATGTGTTCTTGTGCCAAAAATTCTCTAATACTTGAACGCAGTACCGCACGACCGTCAGCTCCACGGCAGTAAGGAGTTCTCCCTCCGCCTTTGAGCTGCATTTCCCAGCGTTTGCCATTTATAAGCCCTTCAAAAACAGATATTGCGCGTCCGTCACCATACCCGTTTCCTGTTTTAAAAGGACACTGCTCATAATACTCTGTACCGTAGATGGAGAGTGCATACCCTGTTGCCCAACCGGTGCGACGCAAAGGTTCTTTGAGATGGGAAGTGTCACCCGAAAACATGCGCATAAAGTCCTCAGATGCAGCCAAGTCATCACTCAGTCTAAGCTCTTTAAAAAAAGTTTTACTGTGCGCAATGTAAACAGGATTTTCTATCGGAGTAGGTTTTACCGGAACATAATGCCCGCCGAATACCTGTCTTGGCGCGTGATCTACACCGTCTGCTGTAGCATTGGGATCAGGGTTAAGTGTGTCCATTAGAGAATACTCAGCAAACTGTGCCAGATTATCAAGTGTCTGTATATCTTGCATATATTGTCCTTCATTTAAAATATAATATTTTATATCCCAAATAGCTTTGTAAGAGATAAATTATTGAAATTACACTGGATTGATAATAATCAGTGTGATCAGTATTAACCCAAGATTAAGTGACATTAATAGCTGTATTATTCTATAAACACTCTTTAACTAAATTAATGCTAAAATGATTCATAATGAAGTGATGTTAAGCGGCACACACAAGGAGATAATGATGTCAGAGTATAAACCTCCATACACTATAACCTCTAAAATGCTAAACCTCACAAATAAAATAAGTGAGCATATAACAGAGCTAAAATATAATTCAAACCAAAATATAACTCCAATGCTTAGAAAAAAGAACCGTATTAAAACACTTGCAGGTACACTAGAAATAGAGGGTAATTTTTTGGGTGAAGAGAAAATAACAGCTATTGTTGATGGTAAAAAAGTTTTAGGAAATATACCGGAAATAGCAGAAGTAAAAGGCGCTATCAAGGCTTATCAAGAGTTAGAAAACTATCAATATAATGATATGTCTGATTTGCTTCAAGCTCATAAGATACTAATGGATGAGATTTTGAATAATGCCGGTAGTTTTAGAACATCAAATGTAAGAGTGGGTGAGCATATAGCACCACAAAGTCATTTAGTGCCACAGCTTATGAGAGAACTTTTTGAGTGGCTCAAAAGTAGTGATGAACATCTACTTTTAAAATCTTGTATATTTCACTACGAGTTTGAATTTATACATCCATTTGTAGATGGAAATGGTCGTATAGGACGACTTTGGCAAAGTGTTATTTTATATAAATTTAATCCATTATTTGCTCTCTTGCCTACTGAAAGTATAGTTAGAGATCATCAGGAAGAGTATTATAAAGCGCTAGAAAACTCTAGTGCAATAGGTGATAGTACCCCTTTTATAGAGTTTATGCTAGACATGATTTTACAAACAATCATAAAGTTCGGTAATGAGGTCGGTAATAAGGTGGGTAATAGGGTCGGTAATCTTACAGAGAATCAAATCATTATCATGGAACTTATGCAAGTAAATCCAAAAATAAGTGCCAAAAAACTATCAGATGAAATTGGAATATCTGTACGAAAGATAGAAGAAAACATATCTAAACTTAAAAAATTAAATCTTATAGCAAGATTTGGTGGAACTCGCGGGCATTGGGAAATAAAGAAATAAAATGTCAAATTTAGTACATGTAGAGTATGAACAAACAAGAAAGAGTAAATCAACTAATGAATTATGATGATGGCTATGATATACTAAATCAAGAAGATGACAGTATAGATACACTTTTTATGATTAAAAAAATAGAGACAACCCACGAATATAATGAAAATTTAAATATAATTCTTGAAGAATTTATGGAGTTCTGCAATGATTACTCTTTAAATATTTATAGTAGTTTTATAAAATCCTTACAAAAAAAGGTATGTTTACTTTGAGAATTATTATTGCTACTGTATTTTTAAGGATTAAATTTTTTACTTCTATTTCAAATTCAAAAGCAATTTTATAAAGGTGTTTTCAATTGTAATGAACATCATGTTCTTTAGTTTCAATTTTTAGAGGCATTTTTGAAAATATTAGTGATAAAAATAGCGATAAATAGGGAGTTATAAGGTGCAAATACGAGTCTATTACGAAGACCTCTTTTTTCTCTAAAATGTGAAAAAACTCTCTAATTATGGGCTTTGTTGTATTGAATATTTTGTAAAAACTGATACTTTAAGCGAAAAAATGGTCAAGTTTTTGGTCAAGTTTTTCTCAATCAAATATCCTTTTTTTGGATATATTAGTTTGGCAGGTAAAAATTCCTTAAAATCAGAGTTTGGCAACTTTGGCACTTTAGCAATGTAGAGACTAATTTTAAGTTTTTTTGAGAACTGATTTAATTAATTGCAATAACAAATAAAACTAGAAACTTAAATATGCTATAATATGCAGTAATTAGGGAAAAAGCAAGATTATGACAAAAGTATTTTTAGAACCAATTGTTTTAAAAGTGGAAAATGAAAATCTGGTGGTGGATGCTTTTTCCAAAAAAAGTTATGAAAAATTAAAAGATTTTGATAAAAACAAAAGAGTTCAATTAAAAAGAAGAACTGCAAAAAGAAAGCTTTTATTAGTTGATCTCTTTTGCGAATAAATAAATTTGAAAGGAAATGGTTATGGCAATAATACATATAAATCAAAGAGCTAAAGCTGAGAGTGGTTATATTGTCAGTGGTGATGATGCTAAAAAATTGGTAGATTATCTCTTTAATCAGACTCCTGAACAGGTGAAAGCTTCTGTAAAAAAGAAAATTGACAGATTTAAAAGAATTAATGCAAAAAAAATAGATATATAAACCGTGTCAAAAATTGTAGAAATATCTTCTTACTTTCCCTCTAAAAATAGTTTTAAAAACTCTGTTAGTGATGTAAAATGTGATGAGCATAAGATACTTGTAGATTATTTGAAACAATTCGCATATAAACACTCACTTGATGGACTCTATAAAACATATCTTTTTTTAACCAGTGATGATAAATCGGCTGCTTACATATCATTCTCCCTAACTACCATTGAGGGAAATGATGCAAAAAATTATTTTGATGTACCACTAGGCTTAAACTATCCTATACCTGCATTAAAAATAACAAGACTGCTTACATCTGATCAATATACAAGAAAAGGTATAGCTACAAGACTGCTGTTTTTTACAGACCTACTAGGATTTATCTTATCAAGCCAAATAGGGTGTAAAGCCATTGTAGTAGATGCTAAAGATGATGCTGTAGATTTTTATAGGTTTAATGGCTATGATATACTAAATCAAGAAGATGATAGTATAGATACACTTTTTATGATCAAAAAAATAGAGACAACCCACGAATATAATAAAAATTTAAATATAATTCTTGAAGAATTTATGGAGTTCTGCAATGATTACTCTTTAAATATTTATAGTAGTTTTATAAAATCCTTACAAAAAAAGGTATGTTTACTTTGAGAATTATTATTGCTACTGTATTTTTAAGGATTAAATTTTTTACTTCTATTTCAAATTCAAAAGCAATTTTATAAAGGTGTTTTCAATTGTAATAAACATCATGTTCTTTAGTTTCAATTTTTAGAGGCATTTTTGAAAATATTAGTGATAAAAATAGCGATAAATAGGGAGTTATAAGGTGCAGATAAGAGTCTATTACGAAGATACAGACACAGGTGGTGTTGTATATCATTCTAACTACTTAAATTTTTTATTAGTAAATTTAAAAATGTTCTTTATAAAGTATTAGTTATAATTTAACTTATAAAATAATATTTGTACAGTTAGGAAGAATTATGTCTAAGGGTAGAAAGAAGAAACTTGAAATTCTTTTAGAAGAAAAAACTCCATATAAAAGTTTTTCTGAAATATCTGTGTCGAATGAAATGCTTATATGGGAATATATAAATGTGAGAGATTCCTCTAAAAAACTAGAAAAGATTGCTTTGTCAAGAAAAGCAGATGAAAAGTATTGGACTGATTTGATTCCTTCTCGTGGTCCAATAGCTAAAATGATGCTTACAAAATTAACCACTGATTCTAAAGGAAAGGCCACTTATATATTTGATAAATATCCAAATAAAAAGATTTTATTGAATGAACTGGTATATTCTGTAGCAGATCTTTGTTTAATCAAAAATATAGATAGAAATACTGCTTCCCGATATATCTATGCAATTAATTCTTTTATGGATTATCTAGTTCAAAATAAATATGAAAATATTAAGTCTGTTAATGATATGAATTTAGATTTTCAGAGTTTACTTAGAATAGAACTGTCAAATAAACAAAGTAAAATATTTAATGAATATGGTAAAAGATCATATACTAGAAATATTTTAGTTTATGCAATAAATAAATTTGGAAAAAATGAAAATATTCTTAATCAAAGTATATTACTACGTAAAAAGATGACAGGTTCAAAACCAAGGATGGATTTATCTCAAGAAATTGCTGTACAACTTTTATCTGCTTCAATTGTAGAGATGGATGCAATAATGAAAAAACGAGAGAAACTTGAAAAGGAATGGAGACCTACTTATCATAATAAATCATTTGATTCTTTGGAAAATTTAGCTAATGCATATTTAAATTATCCTCAAATATTTCATAAAAAAACATCTACGAGAGCAACACTTGCTAGTATAGCTAATTATAGAGCAAAGTATGATAGATTATGTTTATCTGTATATGGTTATAAATTGAGTGATCTGAGCGAAAATGATCTTGCCAAATTAGCTTTAAAAGGCGAGAATATTGATGAACTACAAAACCCTAGAATGATGGCATGGTTTATTGATGATGTATTGATTGACTATCCTCTCAAATGTGGTAAAAAAGTTTCAGCAGATACCCCTATGTCAAAATATTGTCATTGGAATTATAATGCAGGTCTTAGAAGTTTTTTAATAGGGAAAAACACTTATGAAAATCCTTCAGAGCTTTTAAGTCTTTTTTATGAAATTCTATCAATTAAATATCCTTTTATTCAACAATTGGTTCCTTTTATGCTTTACTGGATATTACAGACGGGGTCTAATACTGAAGCTCTTTTTAATATGGAGTGGAGAGAGAAAATTGGAGATAAATACTTTGAAATAGGAGAATATAGTCCGTTTGGCGATACACCGGTTATTAGGAGTTATAAAAATAGAGGAACAAAAAACTGGTATTGGTTTCCTTTGAATCCAAATGAAAAAAATGGTCTTTATGATATATTTTTATTTTTAAAAAAATATTTAAAGGAATTATGGAAATATAATTCTATTTATCAAATTGAAAAATCTTCAAAAAATTCTTTTTGGACTTATATCGTATCTAACCAATCTCACGGTTTTGTTGCAAAGCCAGTGAATAGAAATATTTTTAGTTATGAATTATCAAAATTTCTTCAACGGAATAAAATTATTTCAAAAGATGGAAATGTGATCAAAAGCATTGAACTTGCAAGGTTGAGAAATACATTTATAACAGCAGCTGATTTAGCTGGAGCTTCACTCGAAGAAATTAAGGAATGGATTAGGCATGATAGCTTTGATACAAGATTTACAAATTATGGAAATTCTCCAGATCAAAGAAGTAGAAACTTTAATGCAATTTATGCAATTCAAGAATCTATAATTGATAGTGCAAAAAATTTTAAAGCAATCCTATAAAGAATAACTTAAACGGAGCGAAAAAATAAAAAAGACAATAGTCCCGTAACAATAAACTTTCAAAGAACATTTTTAAGAGCCTTTTGGCTCTTAAGAGCGTTTGATTTTTGAAGCACTTTTTACAAGTCATTATCTAGAATTTGACTCAAGTGTTTCAATGATCAAACAACTAAAAAACTGTTTGGTTGACAATGATAAAGTGCTAGGTGCCCCTTGAGGGTATAGACTGTTATATAATTGTCTATATAGTGTTTATCAAGTTCTATAACAACTTATTGTTAAATAGTTGAATGAAACTCAAGATGCTGATGCCTGAAATACCCTTTGAGGATTATAGGCAACATTGTTTTTATAAATAGCTAAAATGATATGAGCAAGTTTCCTTGCAACAATGACTACAGCCTCTTTTTTGGCTCTGCCTTGAGAGACCTTGTCTCTAAAGAGCTTATTAAGTTCATTATTATGTCTAATAGCTGCAATGGCAGCTTGATATAACGCTTTTTTAGCTAACTTTGCACCTCTCTTTGCAATAGGACCATAACTAAGCTTATTGCCAGATTGCTCCAGTGTAGGATAGAGGCCCAAATAACCAATAAGATGAGAGTTGTTTTTAAACCTGCTCAAATCCCCACACTCACTAATGAGTGCAAAGATGGTTTTATCACTTACACCAGGAATGGTTCGAAGGTTATCAATAATATCCATGACCTCTTGCTCCTCATCCCTCTCAAGTTGTGGTGCTTGATGAAAAAGCTTTAGCATCTCATTTTCAAGCTCTTTAAGCTCCTCTTGTAGAAGTTTAATAAGTCGAATATGAGACTTTATGACATAAGCTCTCTCATCTACACCATTACCCTGATAGACAGAGTGTTTGGCTAACTCTAAAAGCTTTTGTGCTTTTTGCTCATTAAAGTTATTGCCTTTAATACCTCGAAAGGTTTTAAGTATCCTCTGCGCACTGGCATACTCATAATGCTTTGCAGTTGGATACTTTTCAAGTAGAGCAAGCCCCGTTACATTAAATGGGTCTTTTATTACCTGTTCCATCTCAGGAAATACTACAGCTAAGAGTGTAGATATCTGTCGTTTATGCTTTTTTATCTCCTCAAGGAGATTATTCTTATGTCTATAGAGTGATTTAATACTTTGGTAAGTATCTTCACTCACATAAGCTTTAGAGTATCTACCTGATTTGATAAGAGCTGCTATCATTAAAGCATCAATGTTGTCATTTTTTACTTTTTTCATACTGTCCATCTCTCTAAATCTATTTGTTTGATAAGGATTGAGTAATAGTACATTAAATCCTTTTTCACTCAAATAAAGGTAGAGATTTTCAAAGAAGATTCCTGTTGCTTCCATACCAATGGTAAAGGTTGAAACTTCATCAATAGAGTTCAAAAGTAAAACCAATTCACTAAAGCCATTCTCGTCATTATTAAACTTGAGTGACTTCTTTATTACTTTATCATCTTGATTAACCACACAGGCAACATGAAAACTCTTTGCTATATCTATACCTACATAATAGTGCATTGTGCATCCTTTCATTTGTTTAACTTTTTCTTACAGCCTCGTAACGATAGAGGATTGAGATAAAACCCATCCTGGCATCCTATAGGTAAGTTACTTAGGTTAAACGCAGTATGCTTTCTTAGATAGTGGTATAAAACCTCATAAGGAAAAACGACTGTCATTCAACTCTTTAACTGTAAGTTGTTTTAGTATTTGACAAACACAAAAACGACTTTATCAAAAACTAAAAAACAATTATCAAACCACTACTCCCTTGGATGTAATGACTTGATAAATTTATTATACGAGGGAAAATATATGCAAAGCATAATCAGAAAGAATATCAATTAAAGAAAAGTTTAAGTTCTTCTTTCTTATCAAGATGTACAGATAATAAAAATCCACATTATACAGGGGTTCAAGATGTTAACGATAATGAAATTTGTATTGATTGGGACAATTGTTTAGCATGTTCAAATTCTAGAGTATTTAAAGAGCACTTACCTAGAATTTGTTACAGGATTATGCAGTATGAAAAATTTCAATCTGTAATGACTGCTGATGAGTGGGAAAATAATTATGGAAGTAAATATTTGATTGCTAAAGATGTGTTAAAAAAATGGATAGATAATGGTGGGACACACGATGATCTTGATTTGGCATGGGAAGAAGCGAAATCAGGTAAAGTGAAATTGCCTGCTATTTTTCCTCAAGGTTTTATGAAAACACTACCTAATAACAATAAACTAGTGAGCTAATATGACACAAAACAAAATGGAAATAATTAATTTTACTAATTTAAAAAATAGTTTTTCGTCAATTGAAAATTTAGCTTTATATCTCAGTGATAAAAAAGTCACGAAATATTCTCATTTTAATGATCAAAGGTGGATTTTTGATACAAGGCCAGACAAAACATCTTTTAGTTTTTTAATACATAAAAAACAACTTCAAAACAAACCATTAGAATTGTTTTGGAAATTATTTATTTATCTAACTACAGTAGGTTTGCCTGAAGTATCTGTCAGAAATAAAGGGAAAATTAGACACTCTTATACGTCAACAACTCTATTTGAATTTTTACAAAAAATTCATTACCCTGGAAATATTTCAAGATTTATTCTTTTTACCCCTGAAGAATGTGATAAATTTATATCTTTTATTAAAGAGAAGAAAACAAGTATAGAGAATCAAAGACAAAAGTTATCGATTGTTCAAGTTTGGTACCAAATTAATAGATATTTACCTTCTATATATCAGCTTCCAACCGATCCGTTGAGAGGGAAAAAAATAATTGAAATTTTTCCTGAACAACAAAATAGTAAAAGCGAAGATGAATTAGGATGGTTGCCTATACCTATAAATGATGCACTTTTTATTACAAGAGAATCAATAAGGTGGGTTGAAGATTACGGTGATAATATTTTAAATATTCATAAAAAATGGATAGATTACTTTGGTACGAAGCCTAAAATAAGTAAGTTTACAGCTTTTGGAAAAAAATATAATAATACAGGTGGAAGAAATACAGCAGTAAAATTTAAATTAATTGAAATTATTATGGAAGAAGTAAAAAAACCATCGTTAGATCATCCTTTTTATGAATTATGGCATATTGGTCATAATCTATTAAAACAAAAAATGGGATTTACTGAAGCAAATTCTAAAATTTCAAGGGTTTATTATAGTAATGTGGTACGTTCATTGTATGGTGCATGTTTAATATTAATTTTATTCTCAACGGGAATGAGAAAATCAGAGCTTTATTCTTTACAAAGAGGTTGTTTAGATACAATTAGTAATTCAGATATTCCTTTGGTTGAAAATGAAGTGCTTAAGACTGATATTGGGGTAACTAAAATACCAATTAGTGAAGTTGGTGCAAAAGCAATTCGTCTTTTAGAAAAGTTGGGTAAAATTCTTTCTAGTCAAGAACAAGGTCCCCTTTTAGTTCCTGTCGAACGTGTAAAGAATGATGATGATCCCAATAAACTTGCATCTGTTCCATCACATGTTCCTTCAATGATGCAAAAATTCTGTGACATTATCGGTTATGGTAAAGCACCACACCCTCATCAATTTAGACATACTCTCGCAGCTGCTGTTTGGGAACGTACAGAGCAAGCTCCTGTTTTATTAAAGATTCTTTATAATCACTCTAGTTTATCTATGACACTTCATTATTTACGAAGAAATCCTATTGTCAAATATGCAAAAAAAGAGTTATTTAGACGTAAATATTTGCCATTAGTTCAACAAGTAGTTCAATATCAAAAAAATAATGAAATAGTTGGTCCTGCAAGTAAACGGGTTAAAAAAATGGCCGAATATATTGCAAACAGTGATGAATTTGCAGGAAAAACTGAAAAAGAATTGACACTTGCTCTTGAGGAATTGTTTATGAGTATGATTGAACAAGACCAAATGAGATTATTTTTAACTCCATTTTGTGTTTGTATGCGTTTAAACTCGAGTGCTTCAAAGAGTCCTTGTATGCTAATCGAAGATCATAGTGATGCAAAAAACGCACCAAATCGGACACCCATAACGTTTTAGTTCGGACACCTGTGACGATTTTAAATCGGACAGTGATGACGGAAATGATTCGGACACTTTTACTAAAAAAGCGTCAACAAAGATTCGTTTAAGAAAGAGATATTTTCTAAATTCAAATACACTCTTTGTAAATTTATTTACAAGGGTGTTGAAAATGAGGATTATATCCATGAGATCAGTTCGTGATATTGTAAAGTACCATAGTATGGGCTTGTCAATCAGAAAGATACATGACGCTACAGGAGTAGCCAAAAGTACCGTTGCAGATTATATCAAACGGTTTAAAGAGCTTGGATTGTCAATAGAACAGATTGATGTTTTAGATGATGATGCACTCAAACTACAGTTTTTCCCCGATGTAGCCAGTGTCGTCGTCTCACGCAAAGCGATGCCAAACTTCAACTATATCCACCAAGAGCTCAAACTGCGTAAAAAAACCAAAGTGACACTCTATCTGTTGTGGGAAGAGTATAAAGAGGATAATCCGGATGGGTATCAGTACACCCAGTTTCGCGTGTACTACCGCCGCTTCGTCAAAAAACTCAACCCCTCCATGCGCCAGACACACCTTGCGGGTGAGAAGATGTTTGTAGACTACAGCGGTGTTACTATGCCAATACACAATCAAAGAACCGGTGAAGTGGAGTATGCACAGATATTCATAGCCGTACTTGGTGCAAGTGGATACACCTTCGTTCACGCTACCCCAAGTCAAAGACAGGAGGACTTCATCTACTCCCATGTCAAGTGTTATGGGTTCTTTGGTGGAGTGCCAAGAGTGGCAGTTCCCGATAATCTCAAAAGTGCCATCATCTCCAATAATAAAAACGGTATCGTCGTCAATGAGAGCTATGCAGACCTCAATCGCCACTATGGCGTCATAGTAAATCCCGCACGCCCAAGAAAGCCAAAAGACAAACCAAAAGCAGAACAGGGTGTCCAAGCGATTCAACGCTACATTCTCGCACGCTTTCGCCACCATAAGTTTTTCAGTGTCGATGAGCTCAACGAAGCTATAGCGGAGTTGCTCGATAGATACAACAACAAGATTATAAAACATCTCCAAAAGAGTAGAACAGAGCTCTTTAATGAGCTCGATGCACCCTATCTCAATCCACTGTCTGCAAACAGCTATGTCTATAAACAGTTCAAGATTGCAAAAGTGCATCAGGATTACCATATAAGCCTTGAGAAATGCAACTACTCCGTACCTTACAAATATATCAAAGAAGAGGTAGAGGTACGATACTCCACACAGAGTGTCTATATCTACCACAAGAACAGGCTCATCGCTACACATCCACGCCTGCGAAGAGTCGGTGAGTGCTCGACACTGCATGAACATATGCCAAGTAAACATCAGTATGTAAACGAGAGTATGAATCCACAAAGACTGCGCTCTTGGGCAAAAAAGATAGGTGAATTCAGCAGTGTGTTTGTGGAGGATATATTTGCATCGATGGAGTATCCACCACAGGCGTATAATAAAATAGTAGCCATCTTATCGTTGGCAAAACTCTATGGTAACACAGAGCTGGAGTTGGCGCTGATGTATGCTACAAAGCATAACACCACAACCACAAAGTCGATCAGATCGATACTCGATAAAAAGCTCTATCTGAGTGACAGTGCCAATAATGTGCAACCATCATCACAGTACGCACTCTTTAACAACCACTCCAATATCCGCGGTGCGGATGAGTACAAATAGAAATAACAATCAAACAACAAAAAAAAACAAGGACAAAAGAATGAATCACACTACCGTTGTCAACAAACTGACAGAACTTGGCTATAAGGGCTTTAAAGAGGCATATATGCAACAGATGGAGGATATCAACTACGATTCTATGGGGTTTAGCGAAAGACTCTATCAGCTTCTTGATGCGCAGGATATATTTTTACGCAATAAACGCATTATCATGAATCACAGACTCTCAAAAATCAAAGACAAGCAAGCAGCACTCGATGCTATAGACTATACACCACAAAGAGGGATCAACAAAGCACAGATCAGGTCATTATCTTCACTCAACTTCATCGATGCCAGACAGAACATCATCATTACCGGTAAAACTGGGACTGGAAAGAGCTATCTCGCTCAAGCGTTTGCCAATAAGGCTATATTTGATGGGTACAAAGCCTACTATGTAAGAACTCCTTCATTACTTGAGGAGATAAAAATTGCAAGGTTGGATGGAACTTATACTAATCTGCTTAAAAAGTATTCAAGATTTAAACTGCTGATTCTTGATGACTTCGGTGTGATACCTATGGGTGAAGATGATGCAACGAATCTCTTTGAGATCATAGAGGACAGAACACAGATTAATTCTACAATTATCACTTCACAGCTTCCTGTAAGTGAGTGGTATAACTATCTCAACAACAACACCATTGCAGATGCAATTTTAGACAGAATTGTTCACTCCTCCCATAGAATAGAACTGAGTGGTCCATCGATGCGAAAACTCAAATCGAGCATCAAAACTGATGAATATTAAAAAATCATTCGGACACTTTATGCTAAAATGGCGTTACAGAAAATATTCTCTTTCTTGGTGTCCGATTTGAAACGCGTTGGGTGTCCGGATGCTCCGTCATATGCATAGTGACACTGTTTTAGCTACTTTACCACGAACAGACCGATGTGTTGGTTCTGTATGTCAAGATTCTCTTTTTACACCATTACATCAAGATGCTCTTAATGAAAGTATGAGTTTTTATGAAAACTATTTAGATCAAATTCCAGAAGATATGAAAGGTAATGTTCTTATAGCAAAAGTTGCACAAAAAGAGATTAAAAAATATAAAAAAATAACTTGGAGCTTAAATAATGCCTAGAGGTTTTACCGATTCAATTCATAGAGCAAAAGAGTCTTTTGAGGAGCTAAAAAAAGAGTCTTTACTTAAAGGAAAGAATATTGCTAATATATCGAATGTCGCTAAAAATAGTGGAACAAGTAGAACTAATCTTTATGATCAAAAAAATGAAGAATGGAAACAGCTAAGAGAAGATATCGATTTATTTTCGAAAGAGTTTAAAAGCCTATCAAAGGGAAAATATAAAAATCCAGTTGTAGAAAAATATAAAGAAGAGTCAAAATCTTGGGAGGAAAAATATAAATCTATGTCTTCTCAAAATTTAGAACTTTTAGATAGAATAAATTCATTAGAACAAATTATAGATGAAAAACAATCAACTATCTATTTATTGCAAAAAAGACTTGGTGAGAGAGAAGAACTTCTGTTGAAGCTAAGTAAACAAAAAGAGGAAATATGAGTAAAAAACATTTATTTAAGACGACTGTGTACTATGAAGATACTGATGCAGGAGGGGTTGTGTACCATTCTAAGTATCTTAATTTTTGTGAACGTGCAAGGTCAAATATTTTTTTTCAACAAAATCATACACCTATGGAAAATGGATTTCACTTTGTTGTTAAAAAATTAACTGCTAATTTTTTATTCTCTGCTAAACTTGGAGATTCTGTTAAAGTGGAAACATATGTAACCGAAATAAAAAAAGCTTCTTTAGTTATGAAGCAAGTTATGTATTTGAATCATAATGATAAAAAGTTATTTGAAATGGAAGTTTTACTTGCTTGTTTACATGAAGATAAAGTTTCTAAGATACCTGATGATTTTTTAAAGTTACTGTCTGATGAGAAGGAGCTAAAGCAATAGGTAATATAATAGAAGTAAAAAAAGAAATCACAAAATTGATTGATTATTATGAAACATTTGGTTTAAAAGGCATGTTGCCACAAAACTTATCAGAAGTATTTTTGCAAGAATTTGTATTCGAATATGAAGCTTTTAAAAATAATACTATAGATAAACATGCACCCTCCATGATCCTGATGGCAGTTATTATTTTTGAGCATAAGTATAGAAAAATACCGCTTGAAGAAGTTGAACTAATTGTACAGCCAGAAAAATTGATTGAAAAATACAATTTTTATGGTATGGCAGTAGTTGTTGAAGATTTACGTAGAAAAGGTGTTGTTGATATATCTCAAAATGATTTGCCAAATGTGGAAAATATTTTTGATTTAAATAGAGAGGTTGTAATAGAGATTTGATTTCTAAACTTATTTGAATAATTTTTGATAGAAATATGCTACATCCTATTTGCTGCCATTTTGTGTTAAGTTTAAAGTTTTTTGTGTAAAATACAACTAAATTCAATAAATAAGAGATTAAAAATTTGGAGTTTAAGATGAGTAAAAAAGAACGATATGCACAGCATAAATTTGAGTGGTCATATATTGAATAATTATAACACTGATATTAATATCATAGGTAGTATCCCTGACTATGAACTTATCTATAAAGCTATTGAGCTATTTAGCACAAAGAATGATGAATTAGAGCAACTAATAGTAACAGATAATCAATTTGACTTTAGAACTGAGAAGTCAAGAAAAAGGTTCCTCTCGGCTGTCTATTCAGCATTTTTAAATTTCAATTCAGATACTCATAAAGAATTATTAATCCAACTTTTTAATACAAATTTATCTTTACAGTCAAAACAGATGATACTATTTTGGCAATTTTCATTCACAAATCAGCTTTTTTATGAAATTACAAAAAATGTTTTTATTAAATCTTATTTTTCTGGAAGAGTTTCTTTACCTAAAGATGATGTAGTTGCTTTTATAAAAGAGATTATTTTACAAACTCCAGAGTTAAAAGATTTATGGTCTGAAATAACTATAAATACAATTGCATCTAAATATTTAACAATGTTAAAGAAGTTGAATTTAGTAGATGGGACATCTAAAAAAACTTTTAAACATATACAACTCTCAAATGAAGAATTGCTTATATTTATATATTTTATAAAAACACTTGAGCCTGAAAATACAAATGTTTTAAAATCAAAGTATATTGATTTTTCATTTGTGTCTCAAGATAGTTTTTTAAATAAAGTAAAGCAGTTGGCAAAAAAAGAACTCTTTGAGATGTCTTATAATGGAGAACAATTAAAAATTGAATTAAATCAAACTTATCGAGGGATTAACTAATGTCGTATCAACTAGAATATAAACAAAAATTTGATGATTTAGATTACAGGTTAAATAATCTTGATGAGCTTAGAAGAATAGCTAATGGCGGTAATAGTATATTATTTACTTACCCACCAGAAGATGAGCATCTTTATATTAAAAAAGCTATTGAGCTGTATCAATCAAAAGCTCATTTTATAGATATAGCTCAACTCTTAGTTAACTTTATCGATCAAGATGGAATTAAGGAGTTTGAAGATTTATATAGAGATTTTATAAATACTCCACATGAACTATTTAGATCTAAAGATGATCCCATAACAGATTTATACGACATGATCATCTCTGAAATCAAAAAAGCTTTTAATGAAGGTAAAATACCTATTATTGTAAGAACTGGATCATTATATGGAACAGGTATAGAGAATAATAATATAATGGAACATAAAGATATTATGAACAATCAAATCCCATTAGTAGTTTTTTATCCATCCAAAATTAAAGATGACACAATATATTTTTTAAATTTTAAAATTGCAAATAAGTACAGATGTACAGTAGTTAAATAAAGAGGAACCATATGTCAATAATAGCAGAAATACTAACACTTGATTTAAACGAAGATATCAAAAATGTAATAGATTTAGAAGATAGATCAGAAGATGAGATACAACAAGAGATTGAGAGCTATATTGTAACAGAAGGTCTTGCAAGACATTTATCAAACTTTTGTAATCAATATACTTCAAACATAAAAGAAACAGGTGTATGGATATCCGGTTTTTATGGTTCTGGTAAGTCTTACTTTGGAAAGATGTTAGGTTACATTATAGACAATCCTACTATAAATGGTACAAGTGCGATAGATAGGTTTATGCCCAGAATAAAAGGTGTCAAAGATGAAAGTTTTTTAGAAAACTATATCAGAAGTATTGATGCAATTAATTCAAGAGTTGTTTTCCTTGATGTTGCAAAACAAAATACTGACAATAGTTTAGCTTATACACTTTTTTCAAACTTTTTAAAAAACTTAGGATTCAGAAGTGATCTTTATGGATATATGGAATATGAACTTTTCATAGATGGTAAATATGAGTTTTTAGAAAAGAAATCCCTTGAGCTTTTTTCTAAACCTTGGAATGAATTAAAAGTTAGTAACCGCGAAGTAGCTCGTGCTATGAGACAAATATATCTAGCTCTAGATTATAGCGAAGATGACTACAACGACACAAAACAAATATACAGTGATGCAATAGATAATTTCGATGCTGTGAAATTAAAAGAAGAACTTGAAAAATATCTTTTAAAAGTAAAAGATGAAACTTTAGTATTTATATTTGATGAAGCAAGTGAAGCAATTAGTCAAAAAAAATTCACACTTCTTGACCTTGAAGGTATAAGTGAGGCATTTTCAAACTCAAGTTTGGGTTCAAGAGTTTGGACAATAGCAATCGCGCAAGAGAAACTTGATGATGTTATCAACAACTCAAATGTAAGCAAAAGCAATCTTATCAAAGTAACTGATAGATTCAAAACTAAACTACACTTAGAAGCAACAGAAGTTGATGTCATTATTAAATCAAGACTTTTAAAGAAAAAAGATGAGTACTATGCTAAACTAGTGGAATATCATAAAAAAAATGATGGACTTATTTCAGATGCAACAAATCTAAAATCATCCTTTCCTACAAAAACAGCTGATGCACACGAATTTGCAACTTACTACCCATTTCATAAATATCAGTTCAATTTGCTACAAAAGTTTTTATTTAGTTCAAATGCCTTGGCAGCAACTCAAATAGCAGCAAGAGGGATGATAATAACTACTTTTGATGTACTAAGAAAACAACTAAAAGATAAAGCCTTATTTGACTTCACAACAATGCATCAAGTATGTACACAAGCCCAAACTCAGCCACCATCATCTTTGGGTGTAAAATATGAACATGCTAAACAAATACTGGAAAATATAGGCTCAAAAATAGATGGTGTTAATTTACTAAAAACTATCCATTTTTTAAGTGAATCAGAACTTGCATTTGCTAATGTTGAAAACATTACAAAAGGGTATATTTCTGACTTACAAACATACTATGAGTATAAATCAGAAGTGGAAAAAGCTCTTGATACACTAGTAGAACAAAAGCAACTGCTACTTACAAACAATAACTACAAAATTACATCTGATGAAGAGAGTAAGCTTCTTGAAGAGATGAATGATTTTGATGTGGAACTGTTTATTAAAAAAAGAGATATGGTAAATTACCTTAAAAAAACAGGTCTATTTAACCAGGTTTCTACTATCAATGATGATGCACAACCGTATAAGTTTAATATCATTACAGATCAAGATGATGAAATTAATTCATCAGCCAACAAACAACTTGGCTTTTGTGTATACAGTCTTTTCAACATAGATGGTTCAAGAGAAGATTTTGTGGAGGAGTTAAAGCTTGAAACACAGTATGATAAAAATAAGATTACACTCATACCCCAAACAGATAAGTTTCATGAGATAGATAAGCTTATAGGTGATATTAAAAAATACTCTCATATGGAAGAAAAGTATGCCACTGAGAGTGATAATACTATAAAAGGGATTATAAGAGAGTTTTCAACCATAAAAGAAGAAGCTGAAAAATCACTTATATCTAAGCTTAGAGAAGCATATGTTAATGGTTCAGTGCTTTACATGTATGATGAAACTTTTTTAAATGCAGACAGCTTTAAAGGTTCTGTTAATCAAGTGCAAAGAAAATTAATCAAGAATATTTATACAAAAAGATTAAACTCTTCACTTTCTGAATCAATAGCATCTAAATTATTGAACGAGAATGCAAACGATAAACTAAGTAGATATTTATCTAGTGATGATTTTGCATTTTTTGATAAGAATGGAAACTTTGTAGGGGATAGTCTTAAAGTAGTTGAAGAGATAGGCTCAAAACTAACAAGATTTATAGATGGAAAATCATTGGAGATGGAATTTTCACTTGCACCTTGGGGTTATACTTTTGGAACTATAGTAACTACACTGGCAGCACTTTTTAGAGCAGGAAGACTTATAGTTAAATTTAACGGTCAAGATTTCTTTTCATACAATGAAAAAGCAGTACATGATGTATTTAAAAATACAACAAAGTTTAAATCCGCTTCGTTTAAAATACTTAACAAGTCACTCTCTTCATCTGATAAAAATCTTTTGGTTCAGACATTACTAGACTTGGATTTTAAAACTCATACTGGAAAATCTATTGACTGGAATACAAATGATTTTGACTTGGCAGATGCTGTTAAAATTTTGGCAGATCGGTTTATCGGCGAAATTTCAGGTATGCAAAATACAGTAGATAATTTTGACACTTTATTTAGCGAGATTGCTTCATTTAAATCAACACTACAACCTTACACTTCTAAAACTATGGAATCAAACTACTTAGATAAAATCGAACAATTCTTAGCTTCAAAAGAAGAATTTAGTGATGCTATATCTAAAATACTAAAAGCTCAAAAGTTTATAAAAAATAATCTAGACACTGTGAAAGGATTTAGACGATTTTTCCATGATGTAAATGCTGAACTTAAAAAAGCTTCTAGACAAAACCTAAAGATTGAAGAATATATAAATGAGTTTGATACACTATTTAATGAAAATATGGTTAAAAACTTTTCTTCACTTCAACAATTAGCAATTAGTACAAAAGATGAATATTACAATATGATGAAGTCAAGTTTTGAGATGATGTCATCATCATATTCAAATCTTTTAAAAGAAGTAGAAACTGCTATAGTTGAATTAAGCAGCTATCCAGCAGAGTTAAACAGTATCAACAGTTCAAAACTTAATAACTTAAAAACTTATGCCCAGCAAAGAGTTGTAAATGATATACGGCTAGAGTATCACACTAAATGTCAAAACAGTGGATATACTCTATCAGATATCTTAAACTATATTGATTTACTTCCATCAAAAGAAACTGAACTAGCAGTGATAAAATCAAGCTTTATAAAAGAAGTTCCAAAAGCACCAGAGCCAGGTGAGCCAGCTAAAAAAGAGGCGACAAAGGTATCTTTTAGTTTTCCAAATAGAGTAATGAGTGTGAAAGCATATAGAAGATTTTTAGCTTCAAAACTTCAAGAGATAGCTTCTAAAGATGAAAATGACGAAATAGAAATCGGATATTAAAAAATAGGGAATAAAATGAAACTAGCAGATCATGTAGATAGTATAAGAGAACTTATATATAAAGCTTTTGACAAGCAGTTTGGAAGACTTGGAATAGGAGCTAAAAAAATCATAGAGATTGAAAAGCTTCCATCCCAACTACACTCTAAAAGAAAAAGAATTGAAGAGATTATAAGAAGTCATGTGAGTGAAACTGGAAGTTTTGAAGATGCGAGAGAAAAAGCTCTTGAAGAATATACTTTTACACTGTTTAATAGAATTGCTGCTATAAAAGTGATGGAATCACACAATTTATTTCCTCCTGTAATTACAAAAGAGAGTATTCATGGAGACAGGTCGTTTGGTCATAAAGTATGGCTTGAAGAAAATCCTCAAAACAGAAGTGAAGAGCTTGAAGGTATACGAGAGTACATCAAATATGCATTTAATACTCTAGCAAGTGAATTATTACTTTACAGCAAAGAGCATCCTTATGCATTACTTCCCTATGTAATAGAGCTAAACGAAATCATAGATGCCTTTAACAGTGTAGAAAAAGATACTCAGATAGAAGATGACATCTGGAAAAATGATGATATTTTAGGTTGGTTGTATGAGAGTTATAATAATGCTAAAAAACAAGCTTTTAAAGATAGTAAAGCAAAAACAGAATACGATAAGGTATCTTTACAATCACAAGTATATACACCAAAATGGGTAGTTGAATTTTTAGTAAACAACTCACTTGGAAAACTCTATTTAGAGATGTATCCAAATTCAAATATTAAAAACAGATACAAAATAGCAAATGCACCATCACAAAACTGCAGAGATATAAAAGCTCTTCACGAAGTAAAATTAATAGACCCTGCAAGTGGTAGTGGAAACTTCTTACTTTATGCATATGACCTATTTTATGAACTTTATATGGACCAAATAGATAATTTTGGTGCAGACTACGAAGAAAAAGATATACCTAAACTAATAATTGAAAACAATCTTCACGGAATAGATTTAGATGACAGAGCTATACAGTTAGCTCAATTAGGTCTTTATATAAAAGCAAAAAGAAAAAGAAGGACTATAAGTGATCTTCATTTTAATGTAATCTCATCTGATTTTTACTTACCAGAGTATGAAGATGTGCAGGAGATATTTGAAAGTTCAGAGTTAAATAGTGAGCAACAAAACCTTGTAAAAGATATATGGGATGACTTAAAATATGCATATAAATTTGGAAGCCTTATAAAGATAGGTGAAAAGATACAAACAAAAGTAGAAGCTATCTATGATAGAGTCCAAAGAGAAGGACAAGACCTTTTCAATACTGCTGATATACAAGACTACTATATGTTTGAACAAAACTTTTTTAAAAATCTTGAAAATGCAGTTGAAAAATATGCTTCAAATGTAGGGAGTAGCTTTTTAGCAAATAAAACAGCAGATGCTATGGTTTTTTTAAAACTAGTAAGTCAAAAGTATGATGTAGCAACTGCAAATCCACCTTATACAGATAGTAGTGATTTTGGGAAAGATCTAAAAGAGTTTATAGAAGCTAATTATAAAAAGCCATATAAGTTTAATACAAATTTATATGCTACTTTTATTAAGAGATGTTATGAGTTAACTGATGAGAATGGTAAAATAGCTATGGTTCATCCTCCTACATTTATGTATATAAAAACTTTTGAAGATGTAAGAAAATTTATAATAGATAAAACATTTATTGATTTTTTTGTTGAATGGGGATATCTCGGAATGTTTAATCCATCTGCAAGAGTTGATAGTGCTATGTATATTTTATCAAAAAATAAAAGTGATAAAGATAGTGCTTTTATGAAATTAAATGAGTTATATGAGGGGAAAAGATTTGATGTATTTAATGAAGCTCTTGATGATTACATTACAAAAAAAACAAATAAACATAACTATACCATTTCACAATCAAAACTAAAAATAATCAAATCATATCCATTTATTTATTGGATTAGTGATGAGTTTAGGGAGAAGTTTGGAATTAATACGATAGATAATGTTTTCCCTCCAAAAAATGGATTGCAAACAGGTGACAATAATAGATTTGTTAGGTTTTGGTGGGAGCATACGAATCATTATACTATGGATGATATAAAATGGAAAATATATGCAAAGGGAGGACCTTATCAAAAATGGTTTGGGAACCTTTGGACAACGGTAAATTGGTTAGAAACAGGAGCATTACAAAACAAAACAACAAAAGGCTTTTTTAAAGAAGGAATTAACTTTTCTGGAACAAGTAGTAAGGGAACACCTTTTAGATACTTACCAGAAGGATGCACTTTTGATAATGACGCACCATTAATGTTCCCAATTAAAAAATACAAAAATATTAACTATGGTCTTGCCGTTGTAAATTCAAGTCTTATAACATATATCTTAAGCTGTTTAAATCCTACTGTTAAAACTCAGGTTGGAGATGTAAAAAGAATTCCTTTTGTAATTCCGGAAAAAGCACAAGAAGAAAAAATTTCTGCTATGAGTCAATCAAATATTAAAATAAAAAAAGATTTATCTACTTTTTCTCTTGTAGAGATAAACTTTAATAAATCACCACTATATTTTAGCAGTGCAAATGATTTAAAACAAAGAATTATAGAATATCTAAACTATGAAAATCATCTATTAACTCAAATACTTATCAATGAAGCCATTATAAACGAAGAGATATTTAAAGTTTATAAGTTGAATGAAAATGATATAAAAATGGTACTAGAAAAAGAGGGACAAAGTATTGGAGGATTGGAAGTTGAAAGTGAAGCTATAGATGCTTACCTACAAGCTTCATATGAAGAATTTGAACTCGATAACATAAAAGAATATATTCAAAATCTTCCAACAATCTCATTTGAAGAGAGTTTTAAAAGTGACATAATTTCTAAATTTGAATCACTTTATCAAAATAATAATGACTTAGAAGAATTTTGTATCAAAAACAAAGTCAGTCCTATCAATGTTTGGTATTGGTTTAAAAACTCAAGAGTATTACCAAAGCATAGAAAAGAAGATATTGCTATGGAATTCTTAGCAGATATGTTAAGAGAGATATTAAATGAAGATGATGATGGTATTGTGCCACTTGTGCCAAATGCAGGAGAGAAGATACTCTATGAAAGAGTACATGAAAAGTTTATAGAAAAAGGCTTTTCTCAAGCACAATTTAGCTCATTTGACTCGCTTCTTGGAAAAGAAGTAAATGATTATCTAAATAATCATTTTTTCAAAGATTTTAGCGACCATCTAAATCTTTTTATGTATATGCCAAAAACTCCTTTTATATGGCATCTTAGCAGCGGAGCTAATAGAGGTTTTGAAGCATTTATCATAATCTATAAATGGGGTAGAGACAATCTACTAAGACTTAGATCGGTTTATATAGAACATAGAGAAAGAGCCTTAGAAAATAGAAAAATAGATATCCAAAATGACAATAGCCCAAAAGCTCAAAATGAAAAAGATATTATCTCAAAACAGCTAATAGAGATAAATGAGTTCAAAGCAAAAATAGATGACTTACTACAAAGTGGATATGACCCAAAACTAGATGACGGAGTAGGAAAAAATATAGCACCACTCCAAAAAAGAAAAATGTTAAGCTACGATGTTCTAAATGCAGGACAACTAAAAAAATATCTTAATGCGGATTGGTAAGATGGATACAATTTTAATAAAAACAGTAAGAATAAATGGATTTAGAGGGTTGAAAAATATAGAAGTAAACCTTGAACCAACAACAGTACTTACAGGCATGAATAACTCTGGGAAAACATCTTTTTTGAAAGCACTTCAAGTTGTTTTTGGTAATAGACAGTTTTTATCTCATGATGATTTTTATATTGAAGATAATGATTCTGTTTCTTTAATTACTATTGATGTATTAATTGTTCCTTTAAATGAAGATAACAGTAAAAACTTTTCTGAAGATTGGGAGATTTTATTAACAACAGATAGAATTAAAACAACAGCAGATGGTGATTTTGTACCACTTAGAGTAGTTGTTAAGTATGATGAGATAAGAAATTCACCAACAGTTAAACAGTATATTTTAGAGGATTGGGTTGATTTTGGGTTTGGAGATCCAAAAAGATATTGGTATGAACTAGATAATGGAAATGAAAATTCTGTTAGGTTTGAAGAAATACCATTTTTTTACATGGATGCACAAAGAGATATTTTGGAAGACATAAAATTAAAAAGTTCATATATAGGTAAAATGCTTTCAAAAATAGAATATACTCCTGAAGATATTCAATATATTGAAAATCAAATAGAACTGCTTAATCAGTCAGCAGTAGATAAAAGTGAAATTTTAACGATTGTTAAAGATGCATTAACTGAACTAAACTCTGCGATGGACTCTACAAGTGGAGGTGTTGAAATCACACCTTTCACAAAAAAAATTAGAGATTTAAATAAAGGTCTTACTATTAATTATGGGGAAGGTAATGATAGCTTTCTGATGGAGTACCATGGAATGGGTACTAGAAGTTGGTCCTCATTATTAACTTTGAAAGCTTTTATAGAACTCTTTAATATAAACTCTTCCAAAAACGACTCAGTATTTTTTCCAATTGTTGCAATTGAAGAACCAGAATCTCATCTACATCCAAATGCACAAAAAAAACTTTATAGTCAGATTAATAATTTTATAGGACAAAAAATTATTTCTACACATTCGCCATATATAGCTTCTGCTGCAAATTTAGAAGAAGTACGAAATTTTTACAAAAATGATATAGTAAAAATTGGTGCTTTACCAATAGCTTCATTTGAGACTGAAGATATTAGAAAAATCAACCGCCAGGTAATAAACACCAAAGGTGAAATATTTTTTTCAAAATGTTTAGTTCTAGGAGAAGGTGAAACAGAAGAACAAGCATTGCCAATATTTTTTGAAAAGCACTTTAGTGGATCATCAATAGAATACGGCATAGATTTTATAGGTGTAGGTAGTTTTGGTAATTACCTACCTTTTATAAGGTTTGCAGAATCTCTCAATATCCCATGGTTTATTTTAAGCGATAATGATGATACTGGAAAAGTAAAAATAAGTGTACTAAAACAATTAACAACTAGTGGTAGCACAAGACAAGAAAGTAATTGTATCGTATTTGTAGATGATGAGAAGGATTTTGAAAAGCAGTTAATTAATGATGGCTTTCAAGATGAAATTAAAAAAGTTTTATTGTCTTTAAAAACATATGAAACCCCACAACATGAAAGTGCAAAAAGACCACAAGATGAAGTTGAAATAAATGGATTGTCAGACGAGCAACTTTATGAATACCTAACAAAAGAAAAAGCGAAGTTTTCTCCCTTAGTTGCAGATGAAATAATAAATAGCGGTAAAGAACTACCAAGTAAAATTATTGATTTATTTACAAAGGTAGCTTCAGAGTTAAATATTGAGGTGCAAAATGGATAAAATAATACTATCAGAAAAACAAAAAACAATTGTTGAATATGATGATAAACCAATTTATGTAAAAGCAAGTGCTGGTAGTGGTAAAACTAGAGTTTTGGCAGAAAGGATAAGATTTCAATTATCTAAAACAAAAAAGAAAATTCTTGCTTTGACTTTTACAAATAAGGCTGGTGAAGAGATAAAAGAAAGGCTTGAGACACAAAAAGTTGATATAAAAAGTAGATTGTTTGTTGGAACATTTCACAGTTTTTGTCAATATGTTCTTGAAAATCATGGTAGTTCTATTGGTATATCTCACATGCCTCATATTTTTGAAAATGACAAAGATAGAATAGAGCTTATATCTCAAGCAATTGAACAAGTGCCTACATATTATGAATCATATCAAAATAAAAGTGTAAAAGAAAAAAATGATTTCAAATATAAGGCATTAAATTTTATATCAAAAGTTAAAAGAGAACTTATTACAGATTCAGAATTTCATAATCATACAGAAGATGAAAATATTATACTACTCTACCAAACTTATCAAGAGATTTTAAGATCACAAAATGCTATAGATTTTGATGATTTACTATTATTAACTTATCAACTATTTATTGAGTTTTCAAATATATCTTCTTTATACAGAAGAAGTTTTTATTCAATTTGTGTAGATGAGGCACAAGACTTGAATAATGCACAATATAATCTTCTATTGGCTTTATGTGGTACTGATTTTAAAAATATCATGATGGTTGGTGATCCTAAGCAGTCAATTTATCATTTTAATGGATCATCTTCAGACTATATGGATAAAGAGTTTGTAAAAGATTTTAATGCAGAGACTTTTGAACTAAATGAAAATTTCAGATCTTCTAAAAAAGTTATAGAAGCAGCTTCAAAAATTATATCAATCGATAACAAAGATACAATTTTAAAAACAGTATATGATGGGGATTTTAAGTTTATAGAATGCAATGATGAACTTGTAGAAGCTAAATGTGTTGTTGATAAGATTAAATTACTTATAAAACAAGAAACTAATCCAGATATTGAGGGAATAATTTCATACGAAAAAATAGTTGTTTTGGCAAGAAACAAATATGTTTTTAAAATCTTAGAAGAACAACTTCAAAAAGAAGGAATACCTTGTCATTATAAAATGACAGGTGGTTCTATTAAGTATGAGTCAAAACTTATGAATATTTTTGACTTAAAGCTAAAAATAAAATTGAATCCTTTGGATTTGTTGCATAAAAAACATTTAGAAGAGTTAATAAAAAAAGATTCATTAATGATGATTGAAATAGATAATTTGTTGTCAGAATTAAAAGATGATGGAAGTAATTTAAAAAGTTTGTTTGGTAAGCTTATAGAGAAAATTAACGACACGGTTTTTGAAGATGAAAACGATAAGACTATGGTTATTAATGATATCCATGAACTTTTAAATCATTGGAATAAGTATGCAATAAGTACTGATAAAAAATCGTTATTACAATTTAAAAATTTTATGGCACTAGGAAAAACAAGCACAATTGTAGAAAGTCAAGGTATTACATTAAGTACGGTGCACACAATGAAAGGGCAAGAGTTTGATATAGTTTTCATAATTGGTATGGATGATGGCACTTTTCCCGATTATCGAGCTGTGCAAAATGGTGGTATTGAAATGGAACAAGAAAAAAATAATTTATATGTTGCATTTACCAGAGCTAAAAGGTTTCTCTATGTAACATATCCCCTTCAAAGAATAATGCCTTGGGGTGGTATAAAACACAGATCTAAATCAAGACTACTAAAGGCTTTTAATGACTAATAAAACTTGCCAAGAACTACTCGACCTAAGAGAAAACTATCAGTTTGAAGTAAAGTCCAATCAAGGTAAAAATGACAACGGAGAAGTTCCAAAAGATGTATGGGAAAGTTACTCTGCTATACTCAACCATACTGTAAAAATGATAGATAAAATTACTTACAACATTAGAACTATTAACTTACAACATTTGAAAAAAAGTTGGTGCTAATATGACAAAACAAGAATTGCAAACATACTTACAAAAAACATATCCAAAAGAAAATGAATCTTGTGAGTGGAAAGAGTTTAAAAGCCTTAAAAACAGTGTAGCTGGTAGAAAAGGTGAAGATATTATCTCTTATGTCTCTGCAATAGCCAATATGGAAGGTGGGAATTTAGTTCTTGGTGTAACAGATAAAACTTTAGAAATAGTAGGCATTGATAATTTTGCTGATTATACAGTTGAAAATTTACCTCATAGAATATTAGGAAACTGTACTAATTTAAACAGTGAAGGGCTTGAAGTTGAAGAACTTATTGCTACAGATACCAATCATATAGTTTGGGTTATTCATGTTCCTAAACATTTGCCCCGTAAACCCGTTTATGCTCACAAGACTGCATGGCAAAGAAAAGGCGACAGTTTAATAGAGATGACTTCAGAGAGGGAAAAAAGTATTTTAAATGAGAGTATTGATGTTGTAGAAGATTGGTCTGCAAATATTATTCCTAATGCAACAATTAATGATCTTTCGCAAGAGGCAATAGCTTTCGCTAGAGTTGAGTATAAGAAAAAACATGGCAGAATCGCCCATGAAGTCGATGAATGGAGTGATGAACAGTTTTTAGATAAAGCAAAACTAACCATACAAGGCAATATTACAAATACCACACTGTTGCTCCTTGGTAAAGATGAAGCATCTTATTTGTTATTGCCACTTATACCAAGAATGACCTGGGTACTTAAAGATGCTGACAATATAGAATTGAGTTATGAACACTTTGGGTTGCCACTATTGTTAAGTGCAAAAAAAATACATGACAAAATACGAAACTTTAAATACCGATATATGGCAGATGATACTCTATTTCCTGAGGAGGTAGACAAATATGATAACTGGATACTTTATGAAGCTTTGCATAATAGTATTGCTCATCAAGATTATGAACTTGTCGGCAAAATTAATGTAGTGGAATTTCCTGATAAGTTAGTTATTTCAAACCTTGGTACTTTTTTGGCAGGAGATATAGAAAGTGTAATTTCCAAAGATGTTCCACCTGAACGATATAGAAATACTTTTTTATGTACTGCTATGGTAGAAATAAATATGATAGATACCATAGGAAGTGGTATCAAAAGAATATTTTCCATACAAAAAAAGAGACTTTTTCCTATGCCTGACTATGATATAGACAATGGAAAAGTACAGGTAACTATCTATGGAAAGATACTGGATGAGAGATATACGAAGTTGCTCTCTTTGGATCAAGAGTTAAGTTTGATGGATGTTATATACCTTGACCGTATAGTCAAAAAACAGTACTTGGATAGTAAAATTATTAGTGATCTCAGATCAAAGAGATTGATAGAAGGAAGAAAACCAAATATTCATATTTCTTTGCAGGTTGCAAAGAAAACAGGGCAAAGTGCAGAGTATACCAAGTTGAAGGGAATTGATGATGATTTTGTACGAAAGATGATTACAGATCACCTTACAAGATTTATAGAAGCGAAGAGATCTGACTTTGAAGAGATTCTTATAGACAAACTACCAGATGTTTTAGACATTTATCAGAAAAAAAACAAAATAAAAAATAATCTGCAAGCACTTAAAAAACTCGGTATTATCGAGAACCAAGGGAAGGTTTGGCGAATGTCTAAAACAGAATAATTTGAATGATTTAGACATAGTTTTAGACATTTAGGAAGAAAAATTTAAAAAGTGAGAAAAAATTATGATTGATAAGTGGTTTAAAAAAGATATAGAAAAAGTTTTAAAAGATAAAAATATTATAGTATTGATAGGTGAATCAAGAAAAGCTCAGTTTCTTACTCGTTGTTTAGATACTGATATAAAAGAGTATGTAGCAAATGATGAGATAGAAGAATTAAAAGTAAAATATCATATAGAAAAAGAAGCTGCATTAAACCAAAAAATCATTATTTACACGCATACACCCAAAGATAAGCTAAAGTTCATACGAGAATACTGCGAAACAGATGGTAATATTGAGATTAAGAGCATCCAAAATTACATAAAACAAAAAATATTTGAAAATTTAAAAGAAAATATAAACTTAAGTGATCAAGAACTTTTAAGTGCTGCAAAAAATAGTATAGGAAAAGATGAACTTTACTGGAGAAGTTTAATAGCAGGTACCGGTGGTATATTTGATTTGGAAAAAGAGTTATTACCTTTTATTCATTCTCCAAATACATTTATAAAGCGATATGATGTAGATACAAAAATGGAGTTTTATAAAAAAGTTAACGAATATTTACACCAACAATATGTTGATAAACCTGCTACTACTTTAGCTAATGAAGTTGTAAATTATATTTTAGATGGACTTCTTACAAACAAGCTAGATAATTTATCTAAATCAGTTTATACACAATGGCTTGATTCTAAAGAATATGGCAATAGCTTTGATGAATATTTAAAAAAATACAAAGTTGATGATTCATTAGATATATGGCATGTAAGTCCTTCACACCCTTTTAATGATATAGATATAAAATGGCTAAAAGAGATAGGTGAAAATATAAATAATAGTACAAAAATTATTAATTATTTAGCGAAAGTCAATCAAAGATCTCAAAATCAAGAAGCTAAAAAATTAGGAATTACTTTTTGGAAAGATATAAAAATACTATTAGAGTTTGATCAACAGCAAATAAGTAGTATTTCTTCTGTTGATGAGTGTATTGATTTTTATATATCAAAGCTTTATAAAATTGACCAATCTATTAGAGCTTTATATACAGAGTTTATAGACAATGAATCTGTACTTACTAGTTATCAAGAGTATTACAAAAACTTGATGAGTCTGTTTTTAGATAAATGGTTTACATTTTTACCAGAATATAGACAAAATCAGACTGGTAAATTAAAAGAGATTATAGAATCAAATGATGAAAAAACTGCCATTATTGTTGGTGATGGTGTAACATATGAGATTTCTCAAAATATAGCATTGTTAGTGTCAAAAGCATATACACAAGAACATGATTATATATTAGTTGATACACCTTCCATTACTGAAAATAATATGAGTCAAATATATGTATCAAGTGGAGAGATTTTTAAAGCTTTAAGCGATAGAGAAAAGTTTTTGGCGAATGAGTTAAGCAATAAAAATATTGGTTTTGTATACCTTGATAAAGTAGATGAAGATACTCAGTTTGATTATCTAGTATGTCAGTATAAAGACATAGATGAACTTGGCGATAAAATGAATAACAAAGCATTGAAATACTTTCCAGATTCTGAGAAATACTTCGCTCAAAAGATAGAGTTTTTGCTAAATAATGGATATAAGAAAGTTTATCTCATTACTGACCATGGATTTGTTTTAACAGGGCATATAAAAGAGCATGATAAAATAGAAGTTAGTTTTGACGGTAAAGTTAAAAAAGCTGAAAGATATATTAGGACGGTAAAACAACAAGAGAATGTTAATAATTTAGTAGAAAAAGCACAAGTTCATGGAGAATATAATTATGTATATTTTTCTAAATCAATGAATCCTTTTAAAACTATAGGTGCTTATGGATTTAGTCATGGAGGGTTGGCTCCTCAAGAGCTTATAACACCGTATATATCATGGAGTAACGATCAAGTGGATATAAATAACTTGAAAGTTATAATAGCTAATAAGGATGAACTATCAAATGTCACTGGAAATTTTTATCAAATAAAACTAGAAACTAAAGGTACATCAAATGATATTTTTTCGCATGAAAGAAAAGTGATAATAATGCACTTTAATAAAGGAAAAATAATATCAAAGAGTGAAATTATAACTTTATGTCATTCTGACATAATAAAGAAAGAATTTGAATTTGATGGCTATAATGAGATTGATATACAAATACTTGATGCTATGACAAAAGAGTTGTTAGATAAAACAGCAGTTACAAAGAAAAATGATAGAGATTTAGGTGGGTTACTATAATGGAATTAACGGAGTTAGACAATAAGCTATTAGATAACTTTCGAGGCTATGTTGTAAAAAAAGACTTAGTTAGACAAGTAAAAGTAGGTGCCAATGTACCTGTTTTTGTACTTGAATACCTAATAGCTAATTCATGCTCAACTGATGATGAACAAAAAATTGCTGAAGGGCTTGCTAATGTTAAAAAGGTTTTATCAGAACATTATGTAAATCCTGAAGAAAGTTCTTTAATCCATTCAAAAATTAGGGAAAATGGCAGCTATAAAATTATAGATAAGATTTCTGTTTCACTTGATCCAAAAAAAGATAAATATTGGGCTAGTCTTCAAAATAGTAATATAAAAAATGCAAACATTAGTGATGCACTTGTTAATCATCATGATAAAATGATGATGGGTGGTATATGGGCTATAATTGATGTAGATTATGACCCAAATATAAAAATTGGACAAAATATCTTTCCATTTGTAATACAAGATATAAAACCAATTCAATTATCATCTTTTGATAATAGTAAAATCATTGACAAAAGAAAAGAGTTCACCAATGAAGAGTGGCTAAATATACTTCTTAGAAGTTGTGGTTATGAACCAGAGGCAGAAGGTATGACTAAAAGAGTTAAAATGCTTTTACTCTCAAGACTACTACCTATGGTTGAGGCAAATTTTAATTTTATTGAACTTGGACCTAGATCAACAGGTAAATCATTTGTTTTTAAGGAACTTACCCCTTATGCTGTACTGATTTCAGGTGGTCAAGGAACAATAGCAAAACTTTTTGTTCATGGTAGCACAGGCAAAGTTGGAGCAGTTGGGCAATGGGACGCAATATGTTTTGATGAAGCAACTGATAAGATATTCAAAGAAACAGATGCGATTCCACTTATGAAAGACTATATGGAATCAGGCTCATTTTCTCGGGCAGGTGCAGGTGGAGAAATAACAGGTATAGCATCTATAATTTTAAATGGAAATATAAACCAGCCAGTGGAGACTGTTTTACAAACTTCACATCTGTTTAGTCCACTTTCAGATGAAGTAAATAATGATACAGCTTTTTTAGACCGAATACATTTTTATCTTCCAGGATGGGAGATGATAAAGTTTGCTCCTAATCACTTTACGACTCACTTTGGTTTTAGTACAGACTACTTTTCTGAGGCACTTAAATCATTTCGAAGAGTAACATTTACTGATGCACTAGAAGAATACTTTTCTTTAGGTAGTCATTTAAAGCAAAGAGATACAAAGCCTGTGAAAAAGACTGTTTCTGGGTTTATAAAACTTATGCATCCTGATGGTAACTACACTAAAGAAAATGTGCGTGAATATTTAATTCTTGCTATTGAAATGAGACGAAGAGTAAAAGAGCAGCTTAAAAGAATCGGTGGGATGGAATTTTGGGATACTAACTTTTCATATATTGACAAAGAAACTCAAGAAGAATTTTTTGTTGGACTTCCAGAAGAAAAAGGCTCTCATTTAATAGAGAACTCACCATTAAGCCCAGGAGTGTGCTATACAGCTACAAGTGATGGTGATAGTTTAACTCTGGTAAGGATTGAAGTTGTTACTACTTCAGGAAGTGGAAAATTAAATATTACAGGCGTTAGTAATAATGCTGTTAAAGAAAATATAAAAAATACATTTCAGTATATTAAAGCGAATGAAAAGAATATTTTAAACGAACAACACTCCCTTAAAAATTTTGATTTAACTATTCAAATAAGTAATTTACTTGGAACAAATGTAGGTACAGGTATTGGAAGTGCAGTTTACATGGCAATAGTATCCTCAATCTATAAAAAGAATTTAAAATCTGGTTTGGCTATTATTGGAAACATATCAATTGGCGGGGCAATAGAAAGAGCTACAAATTTTGCTGATAAAGTTACCATGTTGTCAGAAAATGGGGCAAAATCAGTAATCGTTCCTATGGACAACCTCAGTGAACTAGCAAACTTACCAGCTAGTGTACTTGGAGACACTGATGTCCCTTTTTATCAAAACAATCAGATGCTAATGCAAAAAAGTATTTTGGTTGATTAGAATAGGAGGGCAGGATGGATATATTAACTCTAGTTTTAACTCCCTTAACACTTGTTGTTGTACTTTTAGCAATTGGAAAATATCGTTATGAAAACGGTTACTCAAAATATAGTCCATATAATAAGTCAAAGCAAAAAGACTAATAGACACGGTATTTAAATGATTGAAATTGTTGAGTGTAAATATCATGATTATGGTTCATTTTACGCTTTAGCTCAAGATGGAAAATTATTAGAAGCACCTAATAGATTTTTACTTTGGAAAAAAGACACAGGAGGTAGAGGAGGTCGAAAACTTTCTACAGGCTCTCAGCGTCAATATGCTTATCATATGAAGTATCTATATGATGTAATTTTAAATAATGGAAAAGAATGGAATAATATTTCAGCTCATGACATAAGAACTATTAGAGATCAAATGGATAGAGGAGAGGATGGACTAAGTCGAGTAATTATAAATATTCGTACCCATTTATGGAGTGAATTTTATCTTTGGTGCAGAGATCATGGGTATGATCACAATGTGCATATTAAATTTATTGAAACTCAAGGTTTTGTAAATAATGATGATGACATGCTTTCATATACAAGACGTGATCGCAGGATCAAAAGAACTGAGTTTTGGCTTCCAGCCGTAGATAAAAGTCGTGTTTTTCCTATAGTGTCTCATATGACTTGGCAAAAACTTCGTCAAGCTTTAAGAGAGATAGATCCTGTGTATGAAGCTATTGCTATAGTTATGATCACAACAGGTCTTCGTATCAATGGAGCATTACAGCTAAAAAAAATCTCATTTTTACCTTATCCAGAACTAGATCCTTATTTTGATTTAGACTTTAGGTATATCCCAAAAGGAGAAAAAGATACAAAAAAGAAAAAAACTTGTATTTTCCCTATAGATACTTGGGCATATTTGCATGAAAACATCGGTTTTCTAAGACAACAAAGAGCGGAGTTATTTCAAAAAAAACATGGTAAACGACCAGATGAGATGTTTTTAAAACATACTGGTTCTCCTGTAAGAGATTTTGATGTATGGAATGCATTTAAGCAAGCATCAAATGACATAGGTGTTGATGTAGTTCCACATATGCTAAGACACACTTTTGCTACATGGACTGTTTTGATTTGGGCTGAAAAGGAAGGAATAAGACCTACGACAGAATCTTTTTATAAAGACATCCATGATATGTTAAGGGATCAATTAGGACATAGTCAAATTTCTACAACAAAAAAATATTGCAAAACTGCTTCAATGTATCGCTTTAAAAAGATACTCCCAAGGGTATCTGCTAAAGCTATGGAAAAGCCTCATATACAAAAAGCATATGATAGATTATTTGATCTACAGTTTTTTGAAAAGGGCTTATTGGAACAAAAAAATACTTCTACAGAGTTTTTATTAAAATGAACACTTTTTATTTTTTTAATAGCTTTTTAGTCAATTTATACAGAACATTTTGCTATAATTTTATAATGAACAGTATAAATTTTAAAAAAGTTCAACTAAACCCTTTTTATTGGTACTTTTATAAAGGTGTACAAATATTAAAAGAAAATAAAACATCAATTTGTGAAAGAGCGCGGAGTGAGGCTTTTTTTTCCAAAGGTATGACCCCAGTTTTGAAAAACGGGCATTTTGTGGCCCGTAAAGTTACCGCAGATTTTTATAAAAGTGCTAAACTCGGTGATATGCTTGATATATATACAAAACTTGTTACAATGAAAGCAGCTTCTTTTACACTGAGTCAGGAAATTTACAAAGAAAATGAAAAAATATTTGAATTGGAAATTCTTTTGGTATATATTGATTTTGACGCAAAAGTACAGAAATTAGATAATGACAGCAAAGAACTCATTCTCTCTTTATTTTAGGAAATTATATGAAAACTATAGATAAAAATGTAGTATATATAGGCTGGGTCAGTTTTTTTACCGATATGTCCTCAAACATGGTTACTACTCTTTTGCCCGTTTTTGTCGTATATGTTTTGAATGAAGGGGTTGATAAGCTTGGCATTATTATCGCTATTGCAACATTTATATCCTATGCTTTTCGAATTCTTTTTGGATACTTAAGTGATAAATATCAAATTGTAAAACCATTCCTTATAGCAGGGTACCTTTTATCGACTGTTTCCAAACCATTGTTGGGTTTTTCACACAGTTTTATAAGTGTCGCACTATTGCAGGGTGTTGAGAGAATGGGTAAAGCCATACGAAGTGCTTCAAAAGACTCGCTCATCAGCAGTTATGTTTTAAACAACGAACACGGAAGAACCTTTGGTTTTCATAAAATGTTGGATATCGCAGGTGAACTGTGTGGCGCATTTTTGATTTTTGTTATTTTTTTGTTTATAGCCCAGGATGAAAACTCTATTAGATTTATTTTTAAACTGACAGCTATTCCCGGGTTGATTGCAGTTGCCATAGTCATCTTTCTTGTAAAAGATGCGCCAAAAAAGATGAAAAAAGATAAGAAAGTTATCAACAGGGAAGATTACAGGCTTTTTCCGGTTTTATTTATCTATTTTGGATTTTTATTTTTTATTATGAGTGATCAGTTCTTTATTTTAAAAGCAAGAGATGAGGGCTTTTCTTTGTCAATTATTCCCCTTCTTGTAATGATGCTGACGGCTGTGCAGACTTTTATGAGTTATTATGGCGGTGTTTTGAGTGACAAGATAGGTGTTATTCGAGTTATGCTGCTTTCATTTGTATTTGGTATTTTTTCTATATCTCTGCTCAATATAAATCTTTGGCTCGCATTTGCTTTTTTGGGTCTTTTTACTGTTTTTAGTTTAAATGCCATTCGTGCTTATATCTCTGAATACGCAAAATCAAAAGGCTTTGTTTTTGGTGTATTTTATGGCGGTGTTGCTGTATTTAGTGCTTTGGGAGCAATTGTGATAGGATATATTTGGAAAAACTACGGTTTTGAAAATGCTGTACTTATAAGTGAAACAGGAATGGGAGTAATGTTCTTGACACTACTCGTTTGGAATATATTTGAAAAATCTCGATATTCCAGGGCGTAAAAGTTCTATATCATACATCATCTGATTGTCCAGAAGGTTGATATTGTATTCTCTTTCTTCACCGGTGATTTGTGCATAAAAGTAATCTATGCCGACAGTTGTGGTGTAGTTAATCCAGTCATACACAATGTCATTTCCCAACAGCGAATTTGTCTCAATTAAAATATTATTATCTTTGGTTATAGAATTGGCTACAATCATGTTTTTTCTGTCATTGTACTGCGTCATGGAGAGCAGCAAGGGGTCATAATTGATTTGTGTTGAAAGAACATTTGTAGCATTGACATCATAAAGTGTCAGTTGTGACAATATCATTCCTGTTTTAATGATTGGCGTATTGACAAAAAATGAAGCATGGACAATGTCTTCATTTTCTTTTAAATATCTTTCAAGATTGGTTGTTCTTCTTGAAAGAAAATAGGTAAATACTTTTTTTTCTCCTGAAAGATTGACATCTTCGCTGTAAACACTGGCTTCATCATTATAAAACATAGTATCGTTTATGTCTGTGGAAGGGTGTAAAAACTCGTCTTCTTGGTAGAATGTCAACTTTCTGCCTGTCTGTGACTTGTCAGAAAAAATAACCAGAGGTGAAACTGCTTCATGAAGCAGCATTTTACTTTGCTGTTTGTAGTCAATACCTCCAAAAATAAGAGAAGAAGACACAGTATGAACATCTTTTTTGTTTATAGTCGGAAAATATATATTTATATTTGGATCAATCTCAATGATATTGTTCACTCCCTGCGCCGTAAGCGGTGCTATGACATACTCAAATCCATCTGATTCTATTTGAGCCAGTGCTTCTTGCAAATCTGATATGTTTTCTGTAGGAATCTTGTAGCTTTTGAGCATAAAAGAGTTACTTTTTGTCATGAGATAGGCAAAGGTTGCATTTGTGGTGGTGGACGCGTATTTTCCTATTTTCTTATAAGGCAGGAGCAGGGCTATTTTTAATTTCATGCCGGCGTTGGATGCGCCAAGATTGAGTACGGCAATGTTAATAATACGTGCCTCATCCAATTCTTTGTCTGTCAGTTTCTTATTTGCATGAGAGAGAAAAGAGAATATCTGTCCGTTTTGTAAAAGCTCTTTCATACATTTGTCGTTACATGTATAAGGGTCAAGGTCCTGAATATATATCTTTGGAATAGGAATATTGGATATCATAAAACTTTGTGCAAAAATGATACAGGGTACAAGCAGAAATAGTAGTTTTTTCATAGGCAACTCTTTATGGTTTTTAAATCATTTAATGTGATTTTTTTCAATTGAGGATTTCTCAAAAGATATTGGGGATGATAAATAGGTATGAGCTTATACTCTTTGTAGTCTATAACATGCCCTCTTACATTTTCAAAATTCACATCACCTGTCAGGTGTGTATAGGCATCTTCTCCAAGGGTTACAATGACCTTTGGCTTTATAAAATCCAACTGGGAAAACAGATAGTTTTTACAAGAGTTGTACTCGGAAGAAGAAGGTTTGTTTGATTGGAGCGGTTTGCATTTGACAGCATGCGTGATAAAAACATCTTCTATGCTGAGATGTACAACTTTTTCTATCATATTTTTTAAAGTTTCTCCGGATCGTCCTGTATAGTATGCGTTTGCACGGTCCTGTGCCTGTGAAACACTGAAGTCGATTAGAAACAATCTTGCATTTTGGTTTCCGTACCCGCTCATACTTTGTGTTCTTGATTTGCTCAAATCACACAGGTGGCATGAAGATATATTTTGAGACAAAGCCGTTAATGTTGTTGGCGTTTCATAGTTTGTTTTATCGTTTATATTAAAGTGTTCTATGTATTCAAAACCGATAGCTTTTAAGCGGTACAGGTTTTGAAGTAAAACAAGATTTTGATAGGATTTCAATACTGCCACCATTTCTGAAAATATGATAAGAGTATAGTCAAACTGCGGTTAAATTCTACTTTATGGATTAAAAATATGTTATTATACATATAAAACATAGGTATAAAGGCAAAGACAGTATGAATAGTAATACTTTTGAAGTTGAAAATTTTACATTAAGCTCATCTGCTGAAGTTCCAGATGTGATACATGAAATTGGGCTTTTGGCGAAACATAAAGTATTGATTCATATCCTCTCGTATATACACAATACAGTATTGGTTCAAACTCTGGTACGAGAAATCAACAAGATAGTACCGGATGCAAAAATAGTACTTTTAAAGCATGATGACAAGCAAAAAACTTCTGTCGTAGTTTTTACGATAGATACGGATGATGCAGAGCATATAAGTGATGAAGTTCTCAAAGCACTCTATAAAGACCATTCAAATAAAAATTTGAGTATACAAGAGTACAGGACAGAACTTTTTAAACGTTATTTTACAGACCACCTGACCAATCTTCCAAATTTGTATCAACTTCGCAAAGACCTGGAAAACTGTGAGCAGTGTGGTTTGATTCTCTTGAAAATTGATAATTTTCAGACAATCAATAATTTTTACGGATTTGTAGTTGGCGATTATGTTTTGGAATATGTTGGAAAATACTTAAAAAAAGTCCTTTCGCCAAACCAGGTCTATCGTCTTTCAGGCGCAGAATTTGCCATTTCACTGGATGAAAATCTAGGTTTTTATCATCTCAAAGCTTATCTGTCCGACCTTTATGAGAAAATAAAAAATATAAAAGTAAGTTATCAGGAAACACAGATATTTGTTGATTTTACTTTGGCATCGTCATCAGACAGAATAAACAACAACATTTTTTCCAAAGTTTCCATGGCTTTGATGTATGCAAAGAAAAAGGGTGTTCCCTTTTGGATTTATGAAGACAAGATGCATTTTGAAGATGAATATCGGCGTAATTTACAACTCTCTTCAATTGTCAGAGAAGCAGTGCAAAATGATAAAATCATTCCATATTTTCAGGCGATTCGTGATAATAAAACGAAAGAAATTACAAAATACGAGTGTCTGGCAAGGCTGATAGATATGAACGGAAAGATTCTTTCTCCTTTGCTTTTTATTCCTGTTGCCAAAAATATTAAAATTTACAATGAAGTGACAAAAACAATAGTCAACAAATCCTTCGCGGTTTTTGAAAAAAATGATTTTGAATTCAGCATCAATCTTTCAATAGAAGACATCATGAGCAGCGAAATATTTAACTTTATTCTCAATAAACTGAAAAACTCTCACGCAGCTTCAAGGGTAACATTTGAGCTTTTGGAATCAGAAGCTGTGCAGGATTTTAAGAGAGTAGACAGATTCGTCAGTGAAGTTGTCAGGTATGGCGCAAAAATAGCAATAGATGATTTTGGAAGTGGCTACTCTAATTTTTCATATATTACAAAAATTGATGCAGATTATATAAAAATTGACGGCTCACTTATAGAAAATATTGATGTGGATGAGGCTTCAAAAGTTGTTGTCGATACAATTGTTCAGTTTGCAAAAAAACTGGGAATAAAAACAATAGCAGAATATGTGCATTCAAGTGTTGTTATGGACAGAGTGTGTGAATTGGGTATAGACTATTCACAGGGATTTTATATAGATGAACCATCTGTAAAATTAAATTTATAATAACAGGCAGTATATTTGAAGTCAACTAAATATATTTCAATAGACAAAGATATCATAAAAGAAAATGCAGTGTTTGAGTTTAATCTTTTTATTCCTTCAGAGAAAGAAAAAAAGATGCACTATTTTAAACATGCGGGTACTTTGGTTAGTGCAGAGGATGTAAAAAAGCTTAAAGATATAAAAGCTGTTTATATAAATGAAGCAGAACGGGCATATTATCTCAGATATTATAATCAAAGAGTTGCACATGCTCAAAAAAAATATATAAATTTTGAAGAAAAAGCGGCTAAAATATATCACAAAGCTACTGTTATTCTTCATGCTTTGTTTTCAAATCCGGAAGATTCAAAGACTTATAAAACATCCAAACATGTGATATATGAGCTTGTGGAAACTGTTGCAGATAAGAATTTTTCTATTGATTCTATTATAAATATAGCTGAACATCAGTATACAATAATGACACACTCTATCAATGTCTGCATTTATGCATTAAATCTTGGGACTTACTTGAAATTCTCCAAAGAAATGCTTGAAGCATTGGGAGAAGCAGCACTTTTGCACGATATAGGAAAAAGTAAAATCAACTCTGAAATTGTTGAAAAAAAAGGACGCTTGAGTGAAATAGAATTTACTGAAATGAAAAAGTACCCGATGTTTGGCTATGCCATCGGATTAAAATTAGGAATAAAAAACAAAGATATTCTCATGGGTATCAAGTATCATCAGGAAAGAATGGACGGTTCAGGGTACCCTGTAGGACTAAATGGAGAACATATTCCCTATATAGCAAGAATTATAGCTGTATGTGATGTTTTTGACGCATTAACGAGTAGAAGATCTTATAAAGAAGCAATGGGAGTTTTTGAAGCATTGTTGTTGATGAAAACAAAAATGAGTAAACAGTTGGATGTGAAGATTTTAAATAAAATGATAGAAATGCTCAGATAGAATTAAAAAATTCTATCTGAAGAAGAAAGTGACTACTCAGCTACTTCTACAACAACTGGAGTTGATTCCCAGATACCGTGTTTAGTACAGTAGCCGTGTGCAACAAGGTTAAGTTTTTTTCCAGTTGGACGAATAGTGAAAGTTACTTCAGCATGAGATTTTTCATTTCCTAATGTTCCAGGAACAAAAGTTGCCATTGCTAACTTTGTGTCACCGTTGAAAAGAGTGATACTTTCAATATAATGATCAAAATCATCAGGGTGTGTATATTCATTCCCCATTTTTACATTTACTTTTAAAGTTTCGCCTTTTTTCGCTTCACCTAAAACGGTAATGAATGGTGAGTGACGGTCAATTAAATCTTTTTTTGCTTCTCTTTCTACTGTGTCAATGTCAACGTATTTGTTAATCTTTGGCATATTAAATTCCTTGTGTTAATTTATTTAACGTTATTGTATCTATAAAATCTTTAGCATTATCATAAATCAGAGTATATTTATCTTGTCTAAGTTTATACTAAGATTATTTGTTCTTCTGACACTCTTTTTAACTCAGATTCTATTTAAATAAAGATCATACTGAGTAAAAGTACAAATCCGACGAGTGAAACTGTCAAAGAAAGATAAAAATAGATGTTTTTGTCTGTATCTATTTCTCCTTTTTCCAGATGTGTGACCCACGTGAGGTAGTATTTATAGGTATATCCAGCCAGAAGCATGCCGCATATCGTGATAAATATACCCAGATAATTGTAAAAGGCAATGTGTGTCAACTGCGGTATGGTATCATGTTTTTTCCCTGCTAACTCGACCGATATAATATGCAAAAACAGTTCAAATTTTTCAATAATAAAACCGAGAATAATAAGGGAGATAGAGGTTCCAATAAGTGCAGTAGTTGCTCTTTCGACAGCCATTAAATCTTTTGGATCAATAGAAGATTTTTTTTCTTGCATACTTAATTTCCTGTCTGAAATTTATTTTAGAGGTGCCATTAAGAGATATATGAACCATTTTAAGAGATTTTAACCAATAAAGAGATAAAATCGCGGTAATTAATACATAAAGAGTCTAAATATGTTAAAACCACTACTAATTGAAATCGGTGTTGAAGAGCTTCCGGCAGTTCCTCTGTTAAAAGAGATGAAGAATATTGAAAAAAAATATGCCGATATTTTAGAAAAATATGCTCTCTTGAGTGAATTTGAATTTTATTATACGCCTCGTCGTTTGGTAATGTGGCACAGAGAATTTCCAATACAGCAGGCTGACAGTGTAGAAGAGTTTTTTGGTGCGCCTTTGGCTGTTGCCTACAAAGATGGCGTCCCTACCAAAGCGGCTGAGGGATTTGCCCGTAAATGCGGAGTTTCACTTGACGAACTCAGTACAGCAGAAAAAGGCTCTAAAGAGGTACTTTATTATAAAAAAGATGTTGCAGGGAAACCTTCGGCAGAACTCTTGCCAGAGATTATACATACGTGGCTCAAGTCGCTTGATTTTGGCAAATCTATGCGATGGGGCAGTCTGCATGAGAGTTTTATCCGTCCTGTTCGATGGGTAAATGTGCAACTGGATGATACGCTTGTTCCTATGCACATGTATGGCATAGATGCCGCAAAAACTACACGTGTACACCGTATAGCAAATTTCAATCCTGTAGAAATTACAGGGATAAAAGAGTATTTTGAAACACTGAAAAACGGTGGTGTGACACTTTTTCAACAGACAAGAGAAGAAAAAATACTTGCAGACATTAAAACAATCGAAGATGAGAACAGTGTCAATGTTGAGATAGATGAAGATCTTTTTGCGGAAGTGGTTGCTATTACTGAAAATCCGACAGCGTTGTTAGGCTCGTTTGACGAAGCATTTTTACGATTGCCTCCTGAGGTTATTATCACTTCCATGAAAGAGCATCAGCGTTATTTTCCTGTGTTTAAAGAGGGCAGACTTATTAACAAGTTTGTAGTTGTCTCCAATGCACTGACAGATGATTTTTCTGAAGTAATAGCCGGAAATGAGCGTGTGCTTCGTCCTCGTTTGGCAGATGCGCTTTTCTTTTATGAAAATGACTTGAAAAACGGTTTGAGTACAAAAGGACTTGAAAAAGTTGCCTTTTTTAAAGGGCTGGGTAGTGTTGCCGACAAAATAAAGCGTGAAGAAAAAATTGCTACTGCTTTATATGATATGTATCATCCAGATGCAAAAAAAGAGGATTTGAAAAGAGCTGTAGAACTTGCAAAAGCCGATCTGATGAGTGAAATGGTGTATGAGTTTACAGAACTTCAGGGACTGATGGGTTACTATTATGCAAAAGAAGCAGGCGAAAACGAGGCTGTTGCCTTGGCTATAAAAGAGCAGTATCTGCCTGAGGGTGAAGAGAGCGAACTCCCTTCTACGCCTTTGAGTGGCATAGTGGCGATGAGCATCAAGCTTGATACTCTACTTGGACTTTTTTCTGTCAATGAAATTCCGACAGGTTCACGTGATCCTTTTGCTCTGCGTCGTGCAGTCAACGGCATTATCCGCATCGTCAATGAATACGGCTTTGAATTTGACATTGTTAAGACTTTAAAAGAGTTGTCCGCAAATTATGATGCAATTGATTTGGAAAAACTTGAAAACTTCATCATAGAGCGTATTAGAAGATACTACAAAGTCAATCCTTCTATTGTTGAAGCGGTTTTAGCCTCCGGTGAGAGAGAACTTTTAGCACTCGGTCGTAAAATAGAAGCGCTTAACACGCTTGTAAACTCAGAAGGCTTTGATGAAGTCTCTTCTACTTTCAAACGTGTGGCAAATATTACAAAAGATATTGACCTTCATTCTGCATTACATGTAGACGAGACTCTTTTGGAAGAAGCCGCAGAAAAAACATTGTACCAAAGATACAAAGAGGTGACATCAAAAACCTATGAAAACTATGAAGAAGAGTTGGATGCACTGCTGGGACTCAAACCTGAACTGGATACATTTTTTGACAATGTTATGGTCAATGCAGAAGATGAAAAGCTGAAAAAAAACCGTAAAGCACTCATCGCTTCCATATACAAAAGCATTCTTACTATCGCCGATATTAAAGAAGTAAGTATATAATTCATGATATTAAAAACTTTTTTTAGTCGAACTTGGTGTGAAAAGTAAAACAATTGTATGATAAAATAGAGAACCAAGATCAAGGAAGTTAAAATGTCAATATTAAATCTTAAGACTATGACAACATCGCAAAAGTTTATGGCGACGGAAGAACTCTGGGAAGATATGAGCAAGAATGTAAATGATGAATCTTTGACACCACAGTGGCACAAAGTTGTGTTGCACGAAAGAGAAAAACAAATTGCAAGTGGCGAAGCAGTATTTGAGAACTTTAATGATGCTAAACAAGATTTATTGAAAAAATTTTCATAAATGAATATACAAATACTAACTTCTGCAAAGATTGATATTTCTAGTGGTGCTGACTTTTATGAGTGTCAATCACAGGGATTGGGACAGTACTTTTTAAATACAATTTTTTCAGACATTGAATCATTCTATATTTATATCAATCAAAGACTTTCTTAAATGATTTACAAAGAACATACTCTGATAAAAAAAGGAGAAATCCCAAAGAAAGTTTTTCAAGAGGCTGCAAAATATAAGCTTTTAGATGGATTTATATGTATGATATAGCCATTATTGGAGCCGGTATAAACGGCTGCTCCGTGGCGTATGAATTTATAAAAGAAGGCAAACGTGTTCTTCTTTTGGATAAAGAAGGCATAGCAAGCGGCGGAAGTGGTGCGGCGGGTGCTTTTATTTCTCCCAAGTTTTCCAAAGCAGGGGAGCTTAAAGAGCTGCTTCAAGAAGCCTTTGTCTACTCTTATGATTTTTACGATAAAAATTTCCCTTTAACCTTCACAAAAGCACAACTTGTTCATATTGCAAAAGATGAAGCGGATGATGCAAGCTTACATGTATACAAACAAAATACACCGCTGCCATTGCACAACATTCCGCTTGGTTTGTACTCACAATTGAGTGCAGAGGCAAAAAGAAGAGAGAATGTTTCCATAGATGCCGGTGTTGTCGATGCCCAAAAAGTATGCAGTGATATGTCCTGCGGTGCAAAGTTTGTCCAAGAAAAAGCAGAGACACTGGTATTTGATGATGATTATTGGGTAATCAACGAAAGTTACAGCGCCAAAAATGTTGTGTTGGCAACAGGAGCATACGATATGCTTATCAAAGAGCCATACATCAAACTCCGTGGTGTTTGGGGACACCGCATAGATGTCACAACAACAACGCAAAACTGCTGTTCTGTGCATCAATATGTCTCTATTTCGCCTTCAAAGAATGGAAAAATAGCCATAGGTGCCACACATAATGTGCATTATCATCCCGAAAAAAATCAAGAAGCGTATGATGTGGAGCAGGGCAGAGCAGAACTGTTGCAAAAAGCTTCACAAACTATGCAGTTGGAAAATGTGGAAGTTATAAAAGATTATACGGGACTGCGTTCGGGCTCTTTTGATTATCTGCCGATGGTCGGTTCTTTGGTACTTTCAAGCGAAACACTGCTTACATGTAAAGGCTCTTTTCATACGAAAAAGCCTGATTATTCACAGTATGTCTATTATCCGAATCTCTTTATGATAAACGGAAGCGGAGGTTACGGTTTTGTTTTGGCACCGTATCTGGCAAAAATGCTGAGTGAACACATACTGCACGGGAAAAAAATCAGTGAGCGAATCAGCCCGGCACGGTTTTTTGCGCGTTGGGCTAAAAAAAGATAGCTTATAGAGTTATATTTTTACGCGTTGCGGCGGCATTGTTTTAAAAATTGCTTTGACTGCATTGGCACGGACTTCTCTTGCTTTTCCACCTGCAAACGGTGAAAGATAGTAGGCCCGCTCTATACACTCGTCCGGGTCATAATTGTTGTCATACATAAATACCACGTTTTTATCGAGCTTGTTTACATGTAAAGAGAGTGCTCTGGCATACGCGATGATGGCTTTGTGGTGTCTGTCGTATTTGTTTCCTATGCCAAAAAAGACAAATTTTCCGCTTAATCTGATATTTGGTATATCTATATAATTTAACTGCTTATCATATCGTGTGAGCTGTGTAGAGGTGATTTTATCCAGGTCAGCATCAAACTCTTCCAAAATAGGAGTCGGTTCGATGTTTTCTCTGTTGTAATTAAACAGATACCTGATTTGGATAAGCTTGCCTTTGTAGTGTTCTTTAAAGCCTGCATTTAAAACATAGTCTTTTGGAGTTTCATTCAAAGCGACAAATTCATCATACTTGTCAAATCCTTCTTCTTGCAAAAAACGGCTCATTTTATAGCCGACCGGACTGACTTCAGGGTTATATAAAAAAACAGTTCCTGCGACAGTTTTACGTTTTTTCTTAAGCATGTTTTCCAAATCATCAACGGTGATTTTTTCCTCTTCGTTCTCATTGATATACATATACTGTTCGACTAAATAGTCCATATCAAAGTTTGTTGAAAATTTTCCAAATACTTGCATTTATTATCCTCTGGCACTTATTAGGCGAATTATACTATAATTCTTTTCATGATTTATATAGCTTTTTTAATTTTCACTTTTTTAATATTACTGTTTGCTTTTTATCAATGGCAATATTTTATGATTTTTCGTCCCACATATATAAAAGAGAGACGTTTGTGCCAACACTGCTCTTTGTTAAGTGCGAAAATGGAGGATGGTATAGAACTTGAGGGGGCTGTGTATGAGCCGAAAAACCCCAAAAGTACCCTGCTTATGTTTGTAGGACGGAGTCATGACGGTGTGGCTCTTCTCAACAGATTGTCCCAGGTTTATCCAAAATCACGAATAGTAGTCTTTAACTATCGTGGTTACGGTAAAAGCGAAGGTGTGGCAAACGAGAAAAATATTTTGCAAGACGGTTTAAAAATTGCAGAGTTGGTACAGAAAAACTATGGTGATTTTTATCTTTTGGGTTACTCTTTAGGTTCAAGTGTTGCTGCGTATGTTGCTTCAAAACATAAAGTATCAGCACTCTTTTTAATAGGGGCCTTTGACTCCATAGGACAGCTTTTACGCCAAAAATATTCTAAAATTTCTTATATGGCAAAGCTTTTGCGGTATAAGTTCAAAACGATGCACTATATTGAAAATGTAAAAGCTGATACTTATTTGTTTGTGAGTCGGGATGATGAACTTATTCCTTTGCAAAATGCCAGAAATTTAAAAAAGCATATAAAAAATTTAGTGCATTATGAAGAGTTTAGCGGATTGTCACATACAGAACTCTTTTGGGATCCGCGCGTGACAAACAAAATCAATGAGGTTATAGCATGAATATAGGATTTTTCCTCAAAAAGTTTGTCACATTTTTTGTAGAGCCTCTGGGCTTGATTGCCACATTACTGGCAATTGGACTCTATCTGTTACATGTAAAGAGAGTTCGTTTTTCAAAAGTCTTTTTTTCTGGCGGACTGTTTTTGTTTTTGTTTTTTTCCTATCCGCCTTTTGCAAACTTTTTGGTAGAAAACCTGGAAAACCAATACCCGAAATTTGACTACAAACAGCAGGTGAAATACATACATGTACTCGGCAACGGACATAATACGGATCCGTCTCAGCCACTCTCTTCACAAATCAGCAGTGCCGGCACAAAAAGAGTTTTAGAAGGAATACTCATACATAAAAAGATGCCGGATTCAAAATTGATTTTTACAGGATATGAGGGAGATACAAACACGACAAATGCAGTAATGAATGCAAAACTGGTACATGCTTTGGGTGTGGCATATAAAGATATGATTATAAACGGCAAACCTGCCGATACAAAAGAAGAAGCACTTTTTACCAAAACACTCGTCGCAGATAAGCCTTTTGTACTTGTAACCTCTGCCACACATATGCCACGGGCTATGTTGCTTTTTCGCTCACTCGGTATGCACCCCATAGCAGCACCGACAAATTATTATAAAAGTGAGTTTCGAGGATACTTGCAGGCACCGAAGCCTTTGTATTTTTATATATCAAGTGTAGCAGTTCATGAGTATATAGGCATACTTTGGGTAAAAATTAAATCTTTGGGCTTGTAGGAACCCGTACTTCAGTGCGGGCTTTGTGCCTTTCAAAGTATAAAGAATTTATAAAAGTTTTTTCATCAACTCAATATGATAACTTTCCTGATAATTGATAAAATCAAAGAATTTTGCAAGCTCTTCATCTTTGATGGCATCACTTAGCTCTTTACACATTACTTTTGCAGCCTCTTCTTCGGCTATGCCGTCTTTTACAAACTGCTCTAAATCCTTCACGATATAGGTCATTTGGTGTAATTCTCTAGGAAGCGCCAAGATTCCTAATTTTGCCATCATGTTGCCAAATGATTTGAGATGAAAATGTGACTCGTCAACCAAATCTTGAAAAACATTAAAATGAACTACATTTTTGGTTCTTGCCTGAATATAGGCATAGACTAAAATAAGCTCATACTCTTTGTAAGACTCTTCAAACAAAAAGAGTGTCAATGCATCAATTTGCTCTTGAGAAAGGTTTTTATTTTCCCATTTTCTTTGCATATTAAAGGCAGTGACTTCTTTGTCATTGGTTTTGTCTTTTAGGATTTGAGAAAGATACTCTAAAAGATAGGCATCATCAGTTTTTATGCGTTCACCTAAAATATTTTGCGGGTAAAATGGCTGTGTTTCTTCGATTTGCTTTTTGAGAGATGTAATAATTTCAAAGACACTGTTGCGCTTATACAGAAGCATGTCTCTGTCATAATTGTAATCCTCCCCATTTTTTAAGGCTGCTTCTCCCAGCCATTTCATATGTCGAAATGCAATTTGTGAAAAATCATAAAGGGTAGATTTTATACGCTCGTCATTTATTGCAAATGATGCAAAAAGTACGGCCAACCAGAGTTCATGCTTTTTTTGGTATGTTTTATTCATTTTCTTTGTCCTCGTTTGTTTGTTCTGCTTCACAGCTCTCTTTCATTTTAAAGAGATGTAACTCTTCATCTGCACCGTTTTTTCTGTTTTCATAATTTTTCAAAGAGGCTAGAAATGCTGTAAACACAATGTCTGCACAGACTTGTTGTTGGGCTGAGAGTTTTCCCAGTTTTTCGTGCATTTTTTCTACGGCAGTATTTGCATATTCTGTATCATTGCCTTTTATCATTTGCGTGAACATGGAACCAATGACAACCGTGTCCTGGCAGCCGTTTGTAGCAAATTTTACATCCTTTATAATGTCATCCTCAAGTTTTGTATAAAATATGACATACTCTTTTGTTTTTTCGTCCAGAGCAACACCCACTCCGTTTGCATCATCGAGTTTTCCGTAATTTTTCGGATTCATTAAGTGTTCAAGCACTTCAGGATTGAGGCCTTCGGGCATTTTTACATTTTCAAACATTATCATTCTCTTTTAAAATATTTATAATATTCATAAGTGTAGCAAGAAAAGTATAAATTTACTCTTCAAAGTCAATCTCTTCCATCACTTTTTTACTAAAAAGATAGTCGGTTTTTTTGGCTATTTCATGACATTGAATACATGATTTGATTTTCCCTTCAAACCAGACGGTTGTTCCTGCCTGATCATAGACTCCATACCACCAGTCATTATGCTCTGTATCATATCCTTTGTGCATTTTCACCATGACAACAAGACGGGCAAGGTAGCCGTTTCTGTCATTTTTTTTATACAGAGGTTTTAAAACGATAGAGCCTTGGGGAAACTGTGATGCTTGTTCTATGTAAGGCTGAGTGGCGATATCATTAGTATATATATCTACCATCGCAGCATGATCATGAGAATGAAGCAGTGTTTTATTGAGTGGATGAAACTCTTTCCATTTTGGAAAGATGAAGTGCTGTTGCTCGCTCTTTTGAATATCTGTAGCATAAAGATTTGTAGTAAGAAGAAATATTATAAATAAATTATTCATCTTCTAAGGGTTCAAAAACCTCTTTGGGTTCGCCGCAATCAGGACAGACCCAGTCATCTGGTAAATCTTCAAACGCTGTTCCGGCAGGAATTCCGTTTTCCTCATCACCGACTTCAGGGTCGTAAATATAGTCGCAGACAGTACATATATATTTTTTCATTGCGCATCCTTTATATAGAGATTAGTTATATCATAACATAAAAAAAGTCAATAGTAAATGAGTCTGTCTTAACAATGAGCTAATGTAAAAGTGTTAGAATTAGTCATCTTTTTTATAAGGCTTGGATAAAGATGGTACAAAAACTGGTTTTAGGTTTTCTTTTGACATTTTCGCTTCATGCGATGAGTCTCAAAGAAACAATTGATGAAGCACTGCAGCATAACAATTCCCTGAAAAAGACCTTTTTAGACAAAGAGGTTTCACAAAAAAACAGGCGCATAAAACGGGCACAAAATCTTGGTCGATTTGATGCTGCGCTGAATTATGATCATTATAACAATGCACGCACGCTGGTGCCGTTAACACCCATGCAGATAGTCTCCTCTCCGACAGGTGCCTATGAGATGCCGACAACGAATGATTTGATCTCTACGGGTGTTTCTTACAATGTGACGCTTTTTGACGGATTTGCCAAACAAAACAGTTATAAGATATCTGATTTGGCATATAAAAACACTCTTTTTAAAATAAAACTTGCAAAAGCAGAACTCATTTACAATGTAGAAAATATTTATCTTTCTCTTTTATCACTGCAAGAACAGTTTAAAGCACAAAAAAAGTATATAGAGGCAAAAAAAAGACTGTATGAATATATACAAAAGGCCTATCATCTTGGCGGAAAATCAAAACTTGACATGCTGGAGGCAAAAAATGCCTATGTAGAAGCAGTGGCGAACAAAAACAAGATAGTCTCTAACATAGCAATTTTAAAAGCTTCTCTTGCTCAAATGATTGCTTCGGACAAATTTGACAAAGCAGAAGATATCAGTGTCACTTTTAATGGGGTGCAAGAAGATGAACAGGACCTTAAGAGTTTAAGCCGATTAAAAATTGCTGCACTAAAAAGCAATATAGCACAAAAAAGAGTTCGCACAGCAGAGGCACTGTACTATCCAAAGGTGGATTTTAGTGCATATTACGGCTACAGTATGGGACCCAATGCAACGACAAATACTTTTGCACAGACGGGTGTGACATACTTAAATAAAAATGACTTTAACAGTGAAAATGTATGGCAGATAGGTTTGCATTTGAAATGGAACCTTTATGATTTTGGAGCAAAAAGTGCGAGTGTTGCCAAAGAAAAGATTGCTTTGATGCAGTCAAAAATAGACAAAAGCATAACACGGTTGGAGTTGGAAAAAAACTTAAAAATTGCAAATTCCAAAATAGAAATTGCACAGGCAGACTATACAGCATTGCAGAGCCAGTATGAACTTTTGCAGGAGATAGAAAAAGCCCAACAGATCAAGTATGAAAACAATGCACTTTCCCTTGTGGACTTATTGGATACACAGGCAAAAAAAGAGCTGGTCTATGCCCAAATGACAGAAGCCAAATACGGGTATCAAAAGGCGAAATACTATAAAGAATATCTTTTAGAAAAGGAAGTGAAGTAGATGAAAAAAACTGTATTGATTATTGTGGGTGTGCTTGTAGTAGCGGGCGCAGGACTTTTTTTAAAAAAACAAAAAGAGCAAGTGGCGGCTTTGCCTGCAGCAAAAGAGTATAGTAAAAGTGTGGAGACTACTGTAGCAAAGGAAAAAAATATTTCTCGTAAGAGAGAGTTTTTGGCAGAGGTATTCTCTTTGAAACAGGCAGATATTGCTTCAAAGTTCACAGCAAATATCAAAAAAATATATGTGCATGAAAATGACAAAGTAAAAAAAGGGGAACTTTTGGTGACGCTTGATGATAAAGATATTTTAGCAAATCTTACATCATTCAAAGCACAGAAAAAAGCATTATTGCTTGATTTGAAAAATGCTCGGGATATTTTGCATAGAAATAAAAAGCTTTATGCAATTGAAGCTGTATCCAAAGAGATACTTGATGCTTCGAATGCAAAATATCAGACAGCACGCTCAGCTGTCAAATCTGCAGAGGCAAAAATAACACAAACAAAGGTACAGTTGAATTATCTGAATCTTGTAGCCCCTTTTGACGGTGTTATCGGCTCCAAACTCTTGGATGAAGGCTCCATCGCTCCGGCAGGAAAACCTGTTGTTACACTCAATACACAGAAGCAAAAGCTGACTTTTTCTTTTTCCCAAAATCAGATACCAATAGAAGAAGGACAAAAGGTGTACCTGCAAAAAAGGTTGATAGGACGAGTCAGCAAGATTTATGATGATGCAAAAAATGCGCTGCTTGTTGCCGAAGTCACACTGCAAAAACGTATAGATTTTGCAAACAAATCTTTTGTCCATATCAAGGTTGAAATTGCAAATGCAAAAGGATGCAGTGTTCCTTTGAACGCACTTTTGCATACACAAGAAGGTGTCTATGTTATGCAGTACAAAGAAGGAAAATTTTCAAAACTTGCCGTTGACCTGCTTTTGGAAGACAATAGCGCGGCTGTTGTATCTCCGTGTCCAAAGTACAGGGTGGCTTTTGGTTCTGAAGCAAAACTTTCCATGCTTCCAGCCTATGGAAAGATAATAATTGACAAGGCACAGACGAATGAAAAATAGTTTTTCTATAGTAGATTTTTTACTTTCAAGACCCTATTTTATTATTTCATTTTTGGCACTGTTTTTATTTTTAGGACTTGTCGGGTACAACAAAATAGACAGAAAACTTTTTCCGGATTCCAATTATCCTACTGTAGCAGTGGTAATTGTCGAACCTGGTGAATCTGCAAAAGGCTTAGCAGCAAATGTGTCGATTCCTGTAGAAGAGGAACTCTATACACTTGATCAAATAAGAAGAGTCTACTCAACAACCATTGATGAAGTGAGTGTGATTTCTGCTGAGTTTGAATATACAAAAGATATTGACAGTGCTACAAGTGATGTCTCCAACGCGCTTGATAAAATCAGGGCCAAACTGCCTGCAGCCATTTTAAATCCCCAGATTATAAAGATAACAGAGGCAACTGCCCCAATCGTAACATACGCAGTCAGTGCAAAAGAGGGAAATGTCTCTTTGGAGGATATCAGGCAAATTGTACAAACACAGATAAAGCACAAGCTGATTAAAGTACAGGGTGTTGCCAATGTAGATGTATTTGGCGGCTATGAAAAAGAGATAGAAGTTATCGTCGATAAAGAAAAACTTGAGCGTTACAACCTTGACATAGCTTTGGTTGTTGCCAAATTGCGGGCAAATAACAATGATTTTGCTATTGGATTTATTACAGGAAAAGACAAAAGGTATCTTTTACGGGCCCAGGGAAAGCGCGACACTGTAGCCAAGCTGAAAAAACTCAGTATTACAAAAGAGATACAGCTGCAAGATATCGCAAATGTTTACTTCGGACATTATGACAACAGTGCCGAATACTATGGAAATTCAAAAAATGCTATCGCCATTGCTGTGCAGAGAACCGGTAATGCTGATGTAATAAGAACAATAGCACGTGTAGAAAAAGAGATACAAAAACTGCAAAACAAATATAAAAATCTCTCTTTTGTAATTACCGATACGCAAAAAGACACTATAGTGCAAAGTACAAACAACATGTTTGAATCTCTACGCGATGCCATTATTATGTCGACACTTGTTGTTTTTTTCTTTTTGGCATCTTTTCGTCAGGTTTTGGTTGTTTTGGTTACCATTCCACTTGTTTATGCAACCACTATAGCCCTTATGTGGATTATCGGTATAGAGTTTAATGTTGTGACGCTTACTGCCATTATATTGGCACTGGGGCTTCTTCTGGATGATGCTGTAGTTGTGATGGAAAACATTGAAAGGCATTACCGAGAACTCCATGATGAGATACACAAAGCTGTTTATAACGGAACCAAAGAGATTATGTTTGCAGATTTGAGTGGAACGATTACAACGATGATAGCCCTCTCTCCTATGCTTTTTGTAGGAGGGTATCCGCAGACAATTTTCCAACCGCTTGTAGCAACACTGCTTTTGGCACTGGCAGCTTCGTATGTTATATCTATAACGGCTGTGCCTCTGTTGTCACTGAAAATTCTTACCATTAAATCTCCTTTTATTTTAAAGAGCGAAGCTTTTTTTGAAAAAATCACAGGAGGATTCAGTACCACAATCGCTGATTTTTTTGTGCGTGCCGTCTCTTTGGGTGTAAAGAAAAAGAGTATGGCATTTTTATATACTGCAACACTTCTTTTTCTCTTTTTTACAAGTGTTAAAGGCGTTATGCCTACTGTCGGACAGGAGTTGATGCCTCCAATGGATACAGGAGGGGTGAGAATCAGCATCACAGTGGATCCGAATCTGCCGATAGAAGCGAGTAAAAAAGTAGTAGAAGAGGCAAACAAAATAATAACAAAGCAGGGAAATCTTTTGTATCTCTCAAGTGCCATTGGAAGTGAAGCAGGTGTTATGAGCATAGGAAGTGGCAGCTCTATAGACCACATCAGTATATCGGCAACCTATGTAGACAGATACAAAAGAAAAGAGAGTATCTGGCAGATAGAACGCAAACTGCGTGAAGCATTGAATAAAATAAAAAATGTAAACAGTGTGGATGTTGTTGATTATGGTGCAACAGCGATTGCGAGTCTTCGTGCAAATATTGATGTAACACTCTCTAGTGATGATTTGACTAAACTGCAAAAGGCAGGTGACATTGTTGAAGATGCAATGCAGCACACAGGCGGAGTCGTCAGTGTTTCAAGAACCTGGCTTGCGAACAAAAGAGTGTATGAATTTAGTATAGACGAGAAAAAAGCCGCCTATTACGGTTTAAGTAACGAAGAGATAGCCAAACAGCTTCAACTTTTTGTACGCGGAGTAAAAGCTGCCTCATTCTATTTGCAAAACAGTGCGGATTTCGGCATAAGAGTATGGGTAGACAAAAAAAAGAGAGAAAGTATTGAAGAGATTAAAGACTATCTTGTTACGACAAAAAAAGGGAAAATACCTTTGCGTGATATGGTGAAAATTACAATGCTGCAGGAGCCGTCTCTGATTACAAGAGAAGGCTTGCAATATACTCTGAATGTGTATGGTTTTCGGGAAAAGGCGGCAATTTCTCATATAATGGCAAACTTTGATAAAGCTTTTGATGGTAAAGTATTGCCAGATGGTGTAACAATGGAGCAGACGGGAGATATAAAACAGTTTAAAAACTCTGCAGGAAGAATGGTAGGGGCCATCGGTTTTGCCGTTATATTAATACTTTTTACGCTTGTCGCCATGTTCAACTCTGTAAAAATTTCAATGATGATAGTCTTTTCGATACCGCTTACCATTATAGGGGCTTCGTGGATGATGCTTTTTATGCACTACCATACCTCTATGCCGGCAATGATGGGATTTATCCTCCTGAGTGGTATCATCGTCAACAATGCAATCCTTCTAATCCATTTCGCACTCGAAAAGATGAAAGAGGGATACAGTACTTTTGAAGCAATGGTGGAGAGCATCAAGATACGAACACGGCCTGTTCTTATGACAGCGTTTGCAACTTCTGCCGGTATGCTTCCTGTTGCACTTGGATCTGCCATCGGGTTGGAGCGTTTGGCACCGCTTGGAACGGTAGCGATTGGCGGTTTGATTGTAGGTACCTTTTTGACTCTGCTGTTTATCCCGCTTGTATTTATCTGGAGTGTAAAAGAGAAAGAGGCTTAATAAGTGATTTTTGCAAGATAAAGCCCGTTTGGAGGGGCAGGTTTTATCTTGTAGCTATGCGTAGCGTTAAGTTGTTCTTGTATTTGTTCTTTGTTTAATGTCAAAAGTGCACCGACCATCAGTCTGATTTGGCTGCGTAAAAATCCGTTTGCTTGAAAATGTAATATGATACAATCTTTGTGCCTGTATGCAAAGGCTTTGTAAATTACTCTTGTAGTAGATTTGACATCACTGCCTGTTTTCATAAACTGTTTAAAGTCATGTTCTCCTATAAAAAGCTTTATGTTTTTTTGTATCTGTTTAAAATCCACATCATCTAAAAAAGTAACAAAATCACTCTCAAAAGGATTTTTCTGTTTTGTTTTGATGATGTAGCGATAGCTTCTTTTTTTTGCGCTGTATCGCGCATGAAAATCATCCTTTACATGTATGATTCTCTTTACATGTAAAGCATCACACAGCATTTTATTGAGAACTTTTTTGAGTTTTTCTATATCACTCCAGTAGGGTGGTAAATCTATATGACAAACCTGCATAGTGGCATGCACGCCTTTGTCGGTTCTCCCACTCGCAACGACTTTTTGTCCGATTCCCAGTTTTTTCAAAACATTTTCAAGTTCACCGAGTACTGTATTCTTTGTCTCTTTTTGTGTTTGTGAACCAAAAAAACGGGTGCCGTTATAGGCTAGATGCAGTGCTACTCTCATATATCAAAACTTATTGACGATGGTTTTTCTATAGATAATATATGTTATTATCAGCCATGAAAGTGCAACAACAGGAATTGTATAGTATTGGAACATTTTTTCCAAACCTATTGTCATGCCATAAAATAAAACTATGCTTACAAAAAGATATAAATAGACTTTAGACTTTTGGTGTCTGACCTGAACTATACCGATGCTCACTATCAAAAAAAGTGTTATCATCGGAAAAAGACTCAGCAGGGTATCTTTGATAAGTACATGTTTTTTTCTGCCGGCATTTTCTTTGGAAAGCCAGTATTGCAAGGGTTGCTCATAGGTGGTCAAGTCTGCTTTGAGCGTATCATTTATAAGCATCTCTTGGAAATTTATCTGAGAAAATTTTTCTTTTGAATAACTGTAACCCTCTCCATCCATTAACTGAAGACGTAAAATTCCCGAATCGTTAATAACTTTGGCTTTTTTTGCAGCGATGAGTATCTCTTCTTCCTGTTTTTTGTTAAACAAAAAAACTTTTGAAAAAGTGCCGTCATCATTTTTTGCTCCAATGTACAAAAGCCAGTCTCCAAAACTGTTTCCAAATTCACTTGCCGCAAGATTGAATTTTGCTTCACTCTTTTTGTAGGAGAGAAAGTTTTTTGACAAAGTAGTTGTATGGGGTGCAACAACCAGGAAGTTAAATGCCAGCAGTACACTTAAAATGAACGCAGGTTTGAAAAAGGTTCTAATGATAAAATCAGGTGCAATTCCAAGTGAAAAAATAACAATTATTTCATTATCGTTTGAGAGTTTGAACAAAGAAAGTGTGGCTGCTACAAAAAATGTAATTGGCAGCGTATAAAAAAGAATTTCAGGCAGTATGAAAAGATACAACTTGCCCATTTCCAAAATAGTCAGTTGAATAACCGCCGTATAGGTAGAGAGTTTAATTAAAAATATTACCGATGCTATGACAAATAATGGCAAGAATATGGACATAAAAAGAGCAGAAAAGTTGCTCAGTATGTATTTTTTTAATCTCAGCATTAGTAGTTTGCCTCGATGTATCTGAGTATTTGAGAGTCATACACATAGACTATAAAGGTTGCAAGTGCTAAAAAAGGCACAAAAGGAACGCGTTGTTCCTCTTTTGATTTGTTAAGAAGTAAAAGCATAACCGGCAAAGCCAGGAGAGCTGAGAGAAAAATGGCAACAAGACCAAGTTTGACTCCCAAAAGTGCGCCCATTGTAGCTGCTACCATAATGTCGCCTTCTCCCATAGCTTCTATAAAAGGTGTTCTGTCATAATGTTTGTTCCAGGATGTTTTCGTTTTTAGTCCGGCTCTAAATACAGAGGATGTTAAGTAATAAGAGAGCGTAAAACGAAGCAGGGTAAACCCGCCGGCAAAAAGGAGGGCATTTTCCAGGTTAAGAACAAAACCTTGAACACTCCATGCACCGAGTATGGCAAAGAAAATAGCCAAGAGGTTGAGTGAATCGGGTACCATTTTGTATCGAAAATCTATGACCGAAAGTGCTAAAAGCATTAAAAAACTCAATGCTATAAAAAATGCTGGTAGATTCAGTCCGAATTTATTGGCAAGAATGACAAAAATAAAACCTGAGAGCAGTTCTATAAGCGGGTACTGTATAGAAATATGTGATTTGCAGTAGGCACATTTTCCTGTTAAAAAAATCCATGAAAAAAGCGGAATATTATGCCACGGTTTGAGTTTCTCTCCGCATTTTGGGCAATGTGAAGCATCAAAAACAACACTTTCTCCCTTTGGTATGCGAAGAATGACAACATTTAAAAAAGAGCCAAATAGTATACCGATTACAAAAGCTATGCCAAGTTCCATCATTTTAATCCACCAAATCGTCTTTCAATTTTTGTAAATTTTTGTAGAATTTTTTCTAATTCTTTACATGTAAAGTCCGGCCAGAGCGTGTCTGTAAAAAAAAGTTCAGCGTATGCCGACTGCCAAAGTAAAAAGTTTGAGAGTCTTTTATCACCACCGGTACGAATGAGCAGATCAACATCCACTTTACAGTCAAGCGCGTTGTTGAGCATCTCTAAGGTTATGTTTTGCGTATGTTCTTTGAGTGAATTGACCGCACGAAGAATTTCATCTTGCGAACCGTAATTCAGGGCAAGACTCTGTACCAAACCGTCACAATGTGCCGTTTTTTCTTCTACCGTTTGTATGGTTTTTTGCAGTGATTTTGAAAAAGCGCGTATATCGCCGATAGCTTCAAATTTTACATTGTTTTCTAAGTAAGAAGGCAACTCGTCTTTGAGATATTTTTCTAACAATTTCATTAAAAATTCCACTTCCAAGCGTGGTCTTTTCCAGTTTTCTGTTGAAAAGGCATAGAGTGTGAGGCGTTCTACATTTTCATCTTTTGAACAGTATGTTGTAATTTGTTTTACAACTTTGGCACCTGCTTCATGCCCTTTGACTCTTTTTTTGCCCTGTTGCTCTGCCCATCGTCCATTTCCGTCCATTATGATGGCTATATGTCTGGCCTTGTTCATCATCTATTCTTGCAGCTCTTTGGCATTGTTTAGTATTTCAAATGAAACATACAGTTTGTCCGCTTTAGGTATATGCACATCTTTTTGCGGTGTTATAAACGCTACTTCATTTTCGTTACTGCCAAAGCTTGCAGAATTTTGTAAAATATTTAAGCAGACCGCGTCAAGCTCTTTCTCTTTTAACATTTTTTTGGCATTTGCTTCGGCTTTTTCTTTGTCCATTTCTGCTTTAAAACCTATGACTGTGATGCCGTCTTTGTCGATTGTACTTAAAATATCAATATTTTTTTTCAGACTCAGTTCCCACTTCTGCCCCAAATCCTCTTTCTTAAGTTTGGTATTTTGAGGAAACTCGGGAACATAGTCACTCACTGCCGCCGCCATAAAGAGGTAAGGCTTTTTTTGAATGACGTGAATATGCTCGTCTCTGATAAGTGTCGCTTTTGACAGCTTGCCTTTTTTCGCAATACGTATGGAGTCGACAAGATATTCAAGCATCTCCTGTGAGTCTTCTACGTCTATTTTATGCATGTTTACAGGCAGGTCACGGTCAAATCTGGTTGCTATGAGATTAACATCCGCTCCTTTTAAATAGAGTGCCGTTGCCAGTGCCGATGCCATTTTTCCGCTTGAAAAATTTGAAATGTAGCGTACTTCATCAATCTTTTCAATTGTACCTCCGCCTGTAACTATGACACGTCTGTGTTCCCAAAACTCTTCTTTTAAAAGCTCACGGCAGGTTTGATAAAAAATGTCCAAAGGTTCAGCCATTGCACCGTCACCGACAGTCTTGCATGCCAGTTCTTTTGTCTGTGTTTCTAAAATAGTATAGTTTGCAATGCCCAGCATTTTTAAATTTGCCTGTGTTATCGGGTTTTGGAGCATATTTGTGTTTGCCGAGGGTGCAAGGATTTTCATACCGCTAAAGGCAAGGGCGCACTGCAAAAGCATATTGTCCGCAATGGCATTGGCAAGTTTGGCGATGGTGTTTGCTGTAGCGGGAGCGATGACCATAACATCTGCCCACTGAGTGATTTTTATGTGGTTGTGCTCATTTGCCCAGGACTCGTTTGTGTCATCAAGTACCTCATTTGAAGTAAGTGTCTCAAAAGTAAGAGGTGCTATAAACTTTTTTGCACTCGCACTCATGACAACTTTTACTTCTGCTCCGGCTTTTATGAAGTCTCGTACAAGTTCGAGTGTTTTGTACACAGCGATAGAACCGGTCACTGCGAGGAGAATTTTTTTGTCTTTTATTAAATCTGTCGGTATTTTCATGAAAAATCTTTTTTTCTTGTATTTTACCTAAAAATACTTAGAAGTAATAAATATACTTAAGCTTTGTAGATGTATACTATAAAAATCTTAGTAACGAAAGGGGAATGTTATGAACCATAACGAACAGATGAAAAAGTATTACGAAAGGTGTGATATTGACCTTATCAAGGGGCATTTAAAAGAGTTGCTGAGTGCGGCAAAAAAAGAGATCCGCCAGATACAGGTCGAAGAGATAGATTTAGAAAATATGATTTTGATTGATGTACGGGAATCTGATGAATTTGCAAGCGGTGTTATCCCTGCAAAAACAGTTTTTACCATTCCTCGAGGGAAACTCGAATTCGCTGTTGATGACAAGCTTGTTGATTTAAGTGATCATCAAATAGTTTGTTACTGTTTAAAGGGTGCAAGAGGGCTGATGGCTGCAAAAACACTCAAGGATTTGGGTTTTAGCAATGTTGTCAATCTCGAAGGCGGCATTTCAAGTTGGGTAAATGCACACAAGCCGATAAAAAATTATCTCGGATACTTTACGCTTGAGACAAACTAAAGTTTCTTTATAAAAACGACTTTGAGGTAATTACCCTCTTGAAATTTTTCTGCCACGCGAAAATCTTTTGGCAGAGAGTGGCGCTTTAGCACTTTGTATTTTGTTTTTAAATCTTTGAACGCTTTGTCTATAAATCTGCCAAAAGTCATCATACTGAAATTGGCAGCATTGGTGGAAGCTACGATAATGCCGTCTTTGTTTGTTATTTGTATCACCTCTTTGAGGAGTTTTACATAGTCTCTGTTGGCGCTGAATGTATGTTTTTTTGAACGTGCAAAACTCGGCGGATCAACGACAACCATATCAAAAAGCAGTTTTTTCCTCACAGCATATTTAAAGTATAAAAAGACATCTTCAACAATGATATTCTGATTTTTCAAATCAATGTTGTTGATGCAAAACTGCTCTTGCGTTTTTGGTAAACTTCGTTTTGCCAGGTCAACGCTTGTCGTGCTTTTTGCACCGCCAAGGGCTGCAAAGACGGAAAAAGCACCCGTGTAGGAAAAAGTATTTAAAACGGTTTTTCCTTTTGCATATTTGTCACGAATGGCTTTTCTGACCTCTCTTTGGTCTAAAAAGACGCCCACCATTGCACCATCATCAAGATAGATGGCAAAATTTGCCCCGTTTTCCTTTACATGTAAAGGCTGCGGTGCCTCTTGCCCAGATACAAAGTCACTTTTGTCATCGAGATACATGCCTTTTGTATTAAAGCGTTTTTTTTGATAGATTCCTTTAAAGTCGACACTCTGTTTAAAAGCTTCGAGTATACTCTCTTTGAATGTATAAATACCGATGCTATACCATGTAAAAAGATAATAGCCTTCAAAATAATCAATACTCAAGCCACCGATGCCATCGCCCTCACCGTTAAAAACCCGAAAAGCAGTTGTTTGCGTGTCGGCAAAGAAATTTTTTCTGTAGGCAATTGCTTCTTTGATTTTTCTTACGAAAAATTCGCTGTCTATGGTTTCATCTTCATTTTGTGAAAGAATCCAGCCATGTCCTTTGTTCTGTAATCCGTAGTAGCCTTTTGCAATGAATCTCTTCTTGTTGTCATACAAGTGAAGCAGACTGCCTTCTTCTTTGAGTTTATTCCAATCTTGGAAATACTCTTTCATAAGCAGAGGATAACCGTTTTGTATCTGCTGCGTAAATTCAGGTTTGAGTATCAGGTCTATTTCATTGTGCATTTTTTTCTCTCAAGTTTGTCATACAGACAAAGCATATTAGTGTAGTCTTTATGCAGTGTTGTTTCTATCAAAAAATCTGTATTATTGAGAATACCCAAAGATTTCAGTACTTTTTCTTTGGAAAACACCTTATATAAAGCTTCTTTGTACTCTTCATAATCAAGTTCCATCTCCTGCATTCGAGCAAGTTCCACTACAAGATGACCGAGTTTGTTTGTCCCATATTCCAACAATTCAAGTGCCTCGTCGTGCTCACCCAGACGCAATAAAATCTGTGCTTTAAATTCAGCCATTGTAAAATTTTTTGCAAAGATGACACCGATGTATTTTTCCATATTGAGTGAGTCTTCAAGTGATTCAATCTCAAGCATAATTTCCTGTGGGTCATATTTTGTAAAATTGAGCACCATATCACGGATAAGTTTGCCGTTGTTTTTGTTGTTATATATCAAATCCTCTATGGGATAAACTTCTGAAATACCGGGAACAATTATTTGACAAGAGTAAAAACCGAGGTAATCATATTCTCTGATGTAAAATTCTTTCTTCATATCTTGAAGAATCTTTGTTAGACAGTCATACTCATCTTGTGTGGAGTTTCCTTTATAGGAAAAAAGAGAATATTTAAAACTCTTTTTGGCACTCAAAAAAAGAAACCCGAGTTTGCCGTTGGAGTCTATAAAGTGTGATTCAAGGTTAAAACTGTCTGAGACAAGGCTCATGTCAAAGGTAGGCACTTCAAAACTGTCAAGATTTTCAAGTGAACGCCCCTGCATAAGCTCGGTCATTGTGCGTTCAAGTGCAACTTCAAGAATAGGATGTGCTCCAAAAGAGACAAAAAGTGTTGCATTTTTCGGATCTATCAACGAGATGGCAGTGACGGGAAACTGTCCGCCCAAAGAAGCATCTAAAACTTCCACTTTGTAGCCGAGTTTCTGCAATGCCTGTATATCTTCATAGACTTTTGGAAAATTTTTCACAACTTCATCAGGAAATTTCGGCAGGGCATAGCCGTTTTTTATGATGGCGATTTTTGCATGGCGTTCAAAAATCTCACTCAGAGCCTGCACTTTTGCTTCCAAAGGCGTATTTCCCGTCGCCAAACCGTTGCTGACGTAGAGATTGCTTAAAATATTGAGCGGAATTGGAATATGTTCCTGTGTGGATTGTTTGACAAAAGGAAGTGCAACGATTTTGTCAGTATAGTCACTGTTGAAGTCCACCAAATCTTCAGGAGAAAGATGTCCGTCCGGGTTGTAAACTGCCATAAGTTCATCACTGAGACCGGCTTCATTAAAACCAAACACGACTTCATCAGGATAATATTTTCTCTTCGGCAAATGGAAATCTATAAAAAAGTTATTTGTCTGCAGTCGTTCAATATACTCACCCAAAGCACTCGCCACAGAAGCATCTCTCAGTACACCTTTACCGTTTGAGTAAATATGCCTGGGTGCTTCTTGTGAGCTGAGATTGACCGAAAAACAGTGAGTGAGAGGATTTTTATGTTCTTGAAAAACTGTCTCACATCCGACATCAGATAAAACAGCCTTCATTGTAGTTATAGAGTTTTGAAGCGGTGCTTCTTTAGAGAGAAAATTCATTAAATAGTTGATCCTGGGTTTTTTATAACATTATACCTTTTTTTAAAGATTCTCTTCTAAAGCCTCTTTGTATTTTGCAAATTTTTCTTCAAATTTCATGCTGGCATAGGCGGGAGAGGTTGAGGGGAGCAGAATTTTTTTGACGGGCAGGTCTTTGTACTTTTTGTTAAAAATCTGTTGTGCTTTTTTGCCTGTAAACAATATGGTTTTGATGTTTGGGTATTCTGTTAGCAGTTTTTCAAAATCATTGACTTCTATATTTTTCAGGTTGGTATCACTGGAATTGTTTGCATCTCTTTGCAGACTTGCAGCACTGTCAAAAAGGGCTATTTTGTGCTTTTTACACAGGGCAATTTTGTCATCTTTTGTTTGTATGTCTGCATTGAAGATTTTACCAAGAATAGGCCAAAACTGATTACGTGGATGGGCATAGTAAAAGCCTTCTTCAAAAGATTTTATACTGGGAAATGAGCCGAGTATCAGCACTTTTGAATCAGGAAATATAAGCGGTTCAAAAGTATGATACTCTGTCATATTAGCATTTTTTGCCGAAAAACTTATAATAAAAATCTTTCACTAGACGCATTTTTGTTCGGCTGAGAACTAAGTTGCCGCTTTTTATTTCTCCGCTTGTTACCGTCGTTCCTGCTGCTATCATAACATCATCTTCTATGGTTATAGGGGCTACAAGCTGCGAATCACTGCCGATGAAGACATTTTTGCCGATGCGTGTTTTGTATTTTTTGACACCGTCATAGTTACATGTAATGGTTCCCGCACCTATGTTTGTGCCTTCATCTATCTCGGCATCACCCAAATAGCTTAAATGGCCTGCTTTGACGCCTTTGAGGGTTGATTTTTTTACTTCTACAAAATTTCCGATGTGCGTATTTTCTATATGACTCAGCGGTCTAAGATGTGCCATCGGTCCGCAGTCTGAGTTTTTCAGGGTACTCTCTTCTACAACGCTGCCGGCTTTTATGTGGGAGTTGATGATTTTGCTTTTTCCTGTAATGCGACAGCCGTTTTCAACAATGCACTCTCCCTCAAAAACAACATCTTCTTCTATATAAATAGTTGCTGGCAGCTGCATGGTTACCCCTGTATTCATCCATTTTGTACGGATTCTGTTTTGCATAATCTCTTCGGCATCAGCGAGGTCTTTTTTGGAGTTTACCCCTTTGAAGTGCTCTTCATCAACAAGTAAGGGCACAATACTTGACTCATCTTCGTTTGCCATTGCTATGATATCAGTCAGATAATACTCCTGCTGTGCGTTATCATTACTCAAATCAGGAATGTATCGCTCCAAGATGACTTTTGAAAAGGCATAAACACCAGCATTGACTGTTGTAACATTGAGTTCTGCTTCATCAGCGTCTTTTTGCTCTACTATGTACTCCACATGGTTGTTTCGTATGATGACACGACCGTATCCATCAGGGTTTTCAAGATCAAAAATACTCATGATAATGTCTGCTTCAAGCTCTAAAAATCCTTTGAGTGCATCGGCTGTGATGAGTGGCATATCTCCGTTAAGAACCAATACCTTGTCATATTTTGGTTCTACCTGCATCATAGCTCCGCCGGTTCCCGGGTAGTTTTTAGCATCTTGTTCTACAAAGCGGATATCATCAAAATAGCTTTGCATTGTTTCAACAACAGCCTCTTTTTGATGGGCAACCACTACGGTAATATCATCAGAAATTTTACGGGACTCTTTGATGATATGATAGAGCATAGGTTTTCCGCTGATGGTGTGCAAAACCTTTGCTTTTGAAGATTTCATACGGCTGCCTTTACCGGCTGCCAAAATTACGATACTTATATTTTCTTGTTTCATGTGCATTCTTTTTTTGTTTTTATCTGCAATGTTACCATTATTTAATTATAAAGTGTATAATTTCGAACTTATTTTATGTTTACATGTAATAAGATATTTAATACTAAAGAAGATTTTCCCCTTGAAAAAAATTACACAAACACGACTTATCATCTATGTCAGTATATTCTTTGTTTTATTTGATAACTACAGCTTTTTTCACAATGTCTTACAGGTCTATCCTCTGAACTGGCACAACGCCGGATTTTTAATATCTCTGGCCGTTGTTTTAGTCTTTTTTATGATATTTCTGCTCTCTTTGTTTTGTTATAAGTATACGCTTAAACCGATTATAATTACACTGCTGTTGGTTTCATCGCTGACAAACTACTTTATGAACAGTTATCATGTGGTGATTGATGCGAGTATGATTCGTAATACACTGCAGACAAATATGCATGAATCACTGGATCTAGTAACGCTCAAACAGGTTCTGTATTTTCTGTTTTTAGGTCTTTTGCCGTCATATTTTGTTTATAAGACAAAAATAGAGTACCGTCCTCTTAAGCAGGAGTTACTTGCGCGCTTAAAACTCATAGGAATATCTCTGGCGATTATTCTTGCTTCATTCTTTTTGTTTAGTAAGTTCTATACTTCCTTTGTACGCGAGCACAAGCCGTTACGCTACTCCATAAATCCTGCGTACTGGATGTACTCCATCGGAAAGTATATTAATTTGACATTTAACAGCGGTCCGCTTGTCGTTGAGCCGATAGGACTTGATGCCAAAGTTGTCAATGATGACAACCGCAGCAAACTCGTCATTATGGTCGTCGGTGAAGCAGCACGGGCGGATCATTTTAGTCTCAACGGCTATAAAAGAGAGACAAACCCTCTGCTTGCGCAAGACGACATCGTGGATTTTCCAAATTTTTACTCCTGCGGTACCTCTACGGCTGCTTCGGTGCCATGTATGTTTGCGAAATACGGCAAATCAGACTACAGCTACAAAAAAGGCATCAGTACCGAAAATGTGCTTGATGTGTTAAAACACACAAAAGATGTGGCTATTCTTTGGCGAGACAATAACTCTGACTCAAAAGGGGTGGCACTGCGTGTGCCGTATGAGGATTACAAAACTCCGAAAAACAATACAATATGTACCGACGGAGAGTGTAGAGATGTTGGCATGCTGGTCGGACTCGACAAATTTATACAAAAGAATAAAGGCAAAAATATTTTAATTGTGCTGCATCAGATGGGAAATCACGGACCTGCATACTACAAACGCTATCCGAAAGATTTTGAAAAATTTACGCCTACATGTAAGACAAACCAGCTGGAAAACTGTACACAGGAAGAGATAACAAATGCCTATGACAATGCGATTTTGTATACCGACTATTTTTTAGATCAGACGATAAAATTTTTGAAAAAGTATGGCAAAAAGTATGATACGGCCATGATATATATGAGTGACCACGGGGAGAGTCTGGGTGAGGGCGGTGTCTACCTGCACGGTTTGCCATACTTTATGGCACCTGATGCACAGGTACATATCGGCGCTGTAATGTGGCTTGGCAAAAATATGGCAAAAAGGGTCAATAAAGAGGCATTAGAAAAACGAAAAGATAAAAAGTATACACAGGATGATCTTTTTCATACATTACTTGGCATCTTTAATGTACAAACAAAAGAGTATGACAAAAAGCTGGATATTTTAAAAAATGAACATTAACCAGCAACTTGTTGTTACTTTTATAATACTTTTCTTGAGTATTGTATTTTTTGGCATAACAGATGTTGATTTGAGTCTGCAAGACCGTTTTTTTGATTTTACGACACATAAATGGATTCTTTTTTGGGGTGAGCAGCCTTACAAGTTTATATTTTACGACGGTATTAAAAAACTTCTCATTGCCTTTGCTGTGAGTCTGTTGCTTGCACTCATCTTTTTTAGGAAAACAAAACTGGTCAATGACTACAAAAGAGGCATGATTATTGTCATACTCTCTGCCATATTTGTGCCGCTTATTGCAAGTTCCATAAAAGGAGAGACAAATATGCCCTGTCCCAAAGATGAAGTGAGGTACGGTGGTGTCTATCCTCGGACAGCGGTCTGGCAAAACTACACACCGGAGTTTAAATTGCATCACCATAAAAGCAAATGCTGGCCTGCGGGACATGCCAGCGGTGGATTTGCGCTTTTGAGCCTGGTATTTTTATTTCACAAACGGAGAAATAAAATCATTGCCTCTGCAGTTGCTTTGACTATAGGCTGGAGTATGGGACTGTATAAAATGCTTATCGGTGATCATTTTTTCAGTCATACGGTCATTACGATGGTACTTGCATGGCTGATTATATTACTCATCGCAAAGATAGTCAATAAAATTTACTCTTTATAATAATTGTGCTATTATAATGTAATTATAAATTTTTTCGTTAAGGTTTTTGGATGGATTTAGGTACGGTCATTGGTATTGTTTTGATTATGGCTCTTTTGCTCGGGGCCATGACAATGGGTGTTGGTGTCGGTGCATATATCGATATTCCTTCTGTTTTAATTGTTGTCGGTGGTAGTATAGGGGCTTTGATGATCTCTTTCAAGCCGGCGCAGATGAAAAAGTTTACAAAAGTCTTTATGAAAGCCATTAAGCCTGCTGAAGAGGATGTCGGTGAACTTATAAAAAAACTTGTAGAGTTCGCGACCAAGGCAAGAAAAGACGGTATTTTGGCACTGGAGAGTGATGTCAACAATGAAGAGAATGAGTTCTTGAAAAAAGGTCTCTCTATGGCAATTGACGGGAGTGAGCCTGACACTATTCGTGATTTGCTCGAAATTGACATGGAACAGACAAGTACCCGCCATAAGATTCATGCTTCCATATTTAATCAGTGGGCGGGGCTTGCCGGTGCAATGGGTATGATCGGAACACTTATCGGGCTTGTTGCCATGCTTTTAAATATGGCAGATCCTTCTGCCATCGGTCCTTCTATGGCAGTTGCCCTTCTTACAACCATGTACGGAGCGATGATTGGAAATATCTTCGGAACACCGATTTACAATATTTTGACTATTCGAAATGATGAAGAGACGATGCTCAAAGAGATGATTCTTGAAGGTATTATGTCTATTCAGTCCGGTGATGCACCAAGAGTGCTTGAAGCAAAACTGCTTGCCTATCTGGCTCCTGCTGACCGTGTCAGCCAGTTTGAATAAAACAATGGAAAAAACTGATGGCTAAACAAAAGTGTCCTGAATGCGAAGAGTGTCTACCCGCATGGCTGGCGGCATTCGGAGACTTGATGTCTCTGCTTCTTTGTTTTTTCGTTTTGCTGCTTTCTATGTCGAGTATGGATGCAAAAAAGATTTCAGAAGCTATCGGTTCACTCTCAGGTGCGATGAGTGTTCTTGAAGGCGGTACGCAAACAGAAATCTCAAAAAAAAGAATGCTTGAAGCTACACCTATAGACTCTCAGGACGAAACGAGTGAAGTGGTCAACAGAGTGCAGCAGGCTGCAACTGATGCAAATGAGATGATGGAAAAGACACAGTCTCCCGCGATTACCGTAAAAGAAGCGCAAGATGGTTTTGTGATCAAACTGCCGGCAACACTGCTGTTTAAACCTGGCAGTGCTACGATAGAAAATCAGGACGCTTTGTTGTTTTTGAAGCGGATTACGCTTATTATTCAAGAGTTGCCAAATGATATGCTTGTGGATGTGCAGGGGCATACTGATGACAGAGATCCCGGACCGAACAGTCCCTATAAAGACAATTGGGAACTCTCGACTGCAAGAGCACTGGCTGTTTTGCATGAGTTGATTTTGGACGGTGTAGATCCTGCGCGTCTGAGTGCAACAGGTTTTGCACAGTATCAGCCCATAGCGACCAATGCAACAGCCACAGGACGGGAAAAAAACAGAAGAGTTGAATTGCATTTTTATGGGAAAAAAAGTGAAGAAGCGCAAAATGTGAACAATTCTATTTTAGATAAAACAGTCGAGAAAAAATGATAAGAGTTCTGTTCTTGCTTGCGGCATTGGCTGCTTTGGGTTTTGGGGCAGAATCGCCTGTTGTTCCTACCATGAACCTGAGTCTTTCGGCACCGGACACACCACAGCAGCTTGTCTCTTCACTCAATGTTCTCGTTGTTCTTACCTTGCTTTTTTTAGCACCTTCGATGGTGCTGGTAATGACAACATTTACCCGGTTTGTCATTGTGTTCGGATTTCTGCGTCAGGCACTCGGTACCCAACAGGTTCCTCCGACACAACTGCTTGTCATGCTTGCAATGATTTTAACTTTTTTTGTTATGGAACCCATAGGAACAAAAGCCTATGAGCAGGGTATCAAGCCCTATATAGCCAAAGAGATAGGCTATGAAGAGGCTTTTGCCAAAACTACACTGCCGTTTAAAAATTTTATGATTAGAAATACAAGAGAAAAGGATTTGGCACTTTTTTTACGGATACGTAAAATGGAAAATCCGAAAAGCGTGGCAGATGTGCCTCTTTCTATTGTAATTCCTGCCTTTATTATCAGTGAGTTAAAAACCGCTTTTGAGATAGGTTTTTTACTCTTTTTGCCGTTTCTGGTGATAGATATGGTCGTGGCCTCTATTTTGATGTCTATGGGTATGATGATGCTGCCTCCTGTTATGATCTCTCTGCCTTTTAAAATACTTGTTTTTGTATTGATTGACGGCTGGAATTTACTTATAGGTAATTTGATTGCCTCTGTAAAATAATTTTCTAAGGATGTAAAATTGAATTGTAAATATTTCAGTGAATGTGGTGCCTGCAGAGTTTATGAAGATGGATATGAAGCACAACTTAATGAAAAAATACAGATAAACAAAGAACGATTTACACCTTACTTTAGTGAAGAAATTTCTGTGTATAAATCCTTGGATGCACATTACCGTGCAAGGAGCGAGTTTAAAATATGGCATACAGATGATGAAATTTCATATGCCATGAATCATATTGATAAAAAAGGTGTTGTGCTTATTAATGAATGTCCACAGGTGAATGTGTATATTGGCAACCTTATGCCTAAGCTTCTTGATGCAATCAAAGTACATGCTGTCGGTTTTAAGCTTTTTGGTGCGGATTTTTTAAGTTCGAGTTCGGGTGAAATAGTTGTTTCGCTTCTGTATCACAGACCTTTGGATGAAACCTGGCAGGAAAAAGCAAAAAAAATAGCCCAGGAACTGGGTATATACATCATAGGCCGTTCACGCAAACAAAAAGTTGTGATAGGACAGGATTATGTTACAGAGACTTTACATGTAAAGAGTGATGTCTATAGGTTCAAATATATTGAAAACAGTTTTACTCAGCCAAATCCGAGAGTCAATGAACAGATGATTGCCTGGGCAAGTAACAAGTTTTCAGATACGAAAAACGATTTACTCGAACTCTACTGCGGGGCAGGAAATTTTACCATTCCCTTTGCAAAAAAATTCAACAAAGTGCTGGCGACAGAAATATCCAAATCCTCCATCAATGCGGCAAAAGAGAATATGCTTTTAAATCAGGTAGAGAACATAGAGTTTGTCCGTATGAGTGTTGAGGATTTTGTCGGAGCGCTTGACGGTGTAAGAGAGTACAGAAGGATGAAAGATATTGATATCAACAGTTACGCTATTCATTCTGTCTTTGTCGACCCTCCACGAAGCGGAATGGGCGAATACTCTTGCAAATTTGTCTCAAGGTATGATCATATAGTCTATATTTCATGTAATCCGTTGACATTGCTGGATGATTTGAAAATACTCTCTCAAACACATACAGTTACAGACATGGCGCTTTTTGATCAGTTTCCCTACACACATCATGTTGAAATGGGTGTGAAACTTACAAAAAAAGGGCTGTAGTGAAAAAAATATTAATCATAAGCAGTGGACCGATAGGACAACATTTTATTCAACGGGTTGCCGAGACATATACGAGTGAAAATATATACTATATAGTGCAGACAAAAGAGAAAAAATTTAAAGATGCAAGCCCGGCACGTTTTAAATTTTATGAGTTTGATCCTACCAGTTTTTATAAACTGGCAAATTTACTCAAAATGGAGTTTATTCAGGTTGTGATAGCGATGGACAATCAGACTGAAGTTGAAAATACGATTAAAAACATTCGTGTTGTCAAAAAACAGTTGCGGGTTGTTGTCCTAAATCAGTGGAATATGACCAATGAAGACCCGAATGTTGTACTCATCAATGCAAACGAGATTTTGGCCTCCCGTTTGTTGGATTACCTGCCAAATGTTCCGGTGATAGCACAGAATGTCGGTATAGGCGAGGGCGAAATAATGGAAGTACTTGTTCCTTTTGGCAGTTCTTTTGTTTATAGGCATATTGGAGTGATTGAGCAGAAAAACTGGCGCATTGTCGCGATATACAGAAACAGAAAACTCATAATGCCTTCGCGCAGACGCATGATACAGCCAAATGACACTCTTTTGCTCGTTGGTGAGCCTGCGGTCTTGCGCTCAGTTTACAAAGCCATTAAACGTGAACTTGGACAGTTCCCTGAGCCTTTTGGAACAAATATCCTTTTATACATAGATATGAACATTATCACGCATTCCAATATTGCCACGCTTGTACAGCATGCAATGTATATCCATGAAAAATTCAAACATGACCTTGTTATAAAAATTGTAAACCCTTCAGACATTGATATTATTGAAAAAATCAAGGATTTAAGAGATTTGGATATTGTTGTCGAGATAGATTATGACAGTATCAATCTGCGATCTGTATTTTTGCATGATGTAAAGTCATATCATGTCGGACTGGTGATTGTATCAAGAGAGATGTTTGCCGATTATCATGTGAGAAGATGTTTGTATGATGTACATGTACCGGTACTGAAACTCTCAGAAAAATCCTTTTCCAAGGTGAAAGATGTCGCTTTGATACTCTCAGACAACAGAGACCTGGAAAAAATTTCTGCAACGATTTTCGATATAGCCGAGCAGCTTAATTTCAATATAGAACTTTATAATTATATAAACGAGCACCAGGATGAAAAAGAACAGGTCATCGAGCATTTTTACAATCTTTCAACTATTTTTTCCAAGTCAATCAAAGTCTTTAAAGAGAATGAAAATCCGATTCGGCTCCTGAAGCACAAAGAAAATTTTGTACAGATCATTCCTTTTACCAACAAACTCACAACACGCCATATTTATGCTCTTTTTTCAACTGACAGTGAAAAACTCTATTTTAAACTGGATGATTTTCATCAGATTTTTATACCTGTACAGCTATAAACAGCGTTAATTTATTCCTTTTTTAGTAAAAGTTAAGTATTATCTAGCATATTATAATTTTGGATAGACAATGCAGGTAAACATTCCTTTAAAACAAACAGTTGACAACTCATATGACATTACTATAGATACGATTAAAAAAGTTCATTTTGATAAAAAAGTAGCTATTATTACCAATCCGAAAGTGGCCGGACTTCATCTGGCATATTTCCTTTCAAAAATATCAGCAAAAGAACTTTATATCATTACAGTACCTGACGGGGAAGAGTACAAAAACCAGGATTCTGTTGATTTGATATTGGAGTCTTTATTTAACCACCGTTTTAACAGAAAATCAATGCTTATTGCTTTTGGAGGCGGTGTGATAGGGGATATGACAGGCTATGCGGCAAGTATATACCAGCGTGGGATTGATTTTGTGCAGGTACCTACAACACTGCTTTCTCAGGTAGATGCCAGTGTGGGCGGCAAAACAGGTATAAATAACAGTTATGGAAAAAACCTTATAGGTGCTTTTCATCAGCCCAAAGCTGTCTATATTGATCCTCATTTTTTATCAACTTTACCAAAAAGAGAATTTGGTGCCGGTGTTGCCGAGATTATCAAAATGGCAGTGACCTTTAACAGAAATTTCTTTGAATTTTTAGAAATGGCAGACCTGCATGATAAAAAAGTTTTGCAAGAAGCTATCAAACAGGCTGTACAGACAAAAGCAGATGTTGTTGCCAAAGATGAAAAAGAGCATGGATTAAGAGCTGCTCTGAATTATGGCCATACTTTTGGGCATGTCATTGAAAATGAAACAAAATACAAAACCTATTTGCATGGCGAGGCGGTAGCCATCGGTATGGTGATGGCAAACGAAGTTGCTGTGGCTATGAACCTGATGACACCACAGGAAGCACAGAGGGTAAAAGAGCTTTTACAAAAGTATGATTTGCCGACTTCTTATACCATTGAAGATGTCAACAGTTTTTATGAAACATTCTTTTTGGATAAAAAAAGTCTGGATGCTTCTGTAACGTTTATTATCCCCATAGGCATCGGTGGCGTAAAAATTACAGATGAAGTTGACAAAGAGTTGATTCTCAGTGTTCTTCGTAAATTTGGAAACAACTGATGCTGTTAAAGTCCTTTATTTTTACTGTTAGTATACTTTTGTCTTCTTTGTTGCAGGCAGATGTTTCTGTTGAACAAAATGCCACAGATACAACAAAAGAAAAAGCACTTACACTTGAACAGACAAAAGCATATGAACAGCAGATAAACACCATAGAGTCAGAGATATCTGATGAAAACATGTGGATGAAAAGCTACTCTTCTTACCTGACATCCATGGATGTGAAGCATAATCTTGATGCCATTAAAAAAAGAATTAGCTATCTTGCAAAACATGCTAAAACAGATGCGGACAAAGATGAACTCATCGCCTTGATATCAAAAGAAAATATTCTGGCTTCACAGATTGAAAAACTAAAGGGTACCAACAGTTCTGCACCGTTTTCAGGACTGATAACGCCGCCAAATATCGACAAAGTGCCGGAAATCAACAATCCCTTTGATATTCTGACCGGTCTGTCTATGATAAAAACACTCAATGCAAACCTTGAAGAGTACAGGAAAAAAAGAGAAAGTCTGATAGATTTGATCAGCAAATTAAAACAAGAGAAAAAGATTTACAAAAAGATTCTGCAACTGCAGCCAAAAAACAAAAAATATGCTCAGATATACAGAAACAAACTCGCACAGCTTGAGATGTTTGAACAGGCGCTCGATACTATGAATGTAACAATGAATGTGTATCAAAAACGCCTGGATATTGCAGAGATAAATATTAACAAAGGCATTGAAAAACAGGTTTACAGACTGATAAAAATAGGCATGGCAATACTGTTCGTATTTTTTATATTTTTTCTTTTAAAGCTGGTTGTCAAGAAATATATTACAGATAACGAACGTTTTTATATGGCAAACAAAATCATCACATTTACAAATTTCATCATTATAATTTTGATTTTATTTTTCAACTATATAGAAAATGCTTCCTACCTTGTAACAATTCTTGGATTTGCTTCAGCAGGTATAGCCATTGCGATGAAAGACTGGTTTATGTCGATGCTGGGCTGGCTTGTTATCGTCTTTGGCGGAAGTATACATGTAGGGGACAGAATCCGTGTAGATATGGGAGGAATGAAATATGTTGGCGATGTTTTAGATATCTCGCTTCTTCGTATGACGATTTTGGAAGATATAACTTTGACATCCATCATGCACAACAGAAGAGCAGGCCGTATTATATTTATACCGAACAACTATATTTTTACCCAGATGATTGCAAATTATACGCATAATTCACTCAAAACAGTTTGGGACGGGGTGAAAATTACGATTACCTTTGATTCCAACCATAAAAAGGCTATGCACATAGTCAAAGAAATCACAAAGAAATTTTCCAAAGGGTATACGGATATTACAAGAAAACAGCTTAATAAACTCAGACAGCACTATAATCTGAAAAACACCAATGTAGAACCAAGAATTTACTCTTTTATAGAGTCAAACGGTATAGATATAGAAGCCTGGTACCTTACCAATGCCTATGCTACTTTAACACTCAGAAGTGTTATTTCAACGGAAATTCTTGACGCATTCAAAGAGGCTGATGATATTACGATCGCCTATCCTACACAGAAGCTGCATGTATCTATGCAGAGTGAATCACCGAGTGCACACAATGGAGAAATAGTCTAATGCACACTAAAAAAGTATATTTTAAAACATTCGGCTGTCGGACAAATCTTTATGATTCTCAGGTTATGATGAGTTCATTAAAAGAGTATGAAATAACCCAAAATGAGGCAGAAGCCGATGTCATCGTTATAAACTCCTGCACGGTTACCAATGGTGCCGATACCCATGTGCGTTCCTATATTTCGCAGGTTGAAAAAAACAACAATGGCGCAAAGCTTTTTTTAACAGGCTGCGGTGCCCATACCAAAGGAGAATCCCTTTTAAAAGAGAACCGTATCCACGGAGTTTTTGGTCAGAGTGAAAAGCAGAAAATAGATGCTCTTTTGGCAAGAGAAAAGCCCTTTTACGAACCGGGTGATTTGAACCATATAGACGATATGGTTGTGGATGAGTTTGTAGGCAAAAGCAGAGCCTTTATAAAAATACAGGAGGGATGTAATTTTCGCTGTTCTTACTGTATCATCCCTTATGTGCGCGGTGATGCCAGAAGCATGGATGAAAACAGAATTTTAGAGCAGGTCGCAAGACTTGCCCTAAACGGTTTCGGTGAATTTATCCTGACCGGCACGAATGTCGGAAGTTACGGGCAGGATACAAAAACATCTTTGGCAAAACTTATGAAAAAGATGTCCCAGATTCGTGGTGTCAGACGCATACGTCTGGGGAGTGTTGAACCTATTCAGATTACAGATGAGTTTAAAGAGATTTTGGATGAGCCATGGATGGAAAAGCATATGCACATTGCTTTGCAACACACTTCGCCAAAAATGTTAAAACTGATGAACAGAAGGAATGTTTACAGGCAGGATAAAGCATTGTTTGAACTCCTGGCAGAAAAGGGATACGCCATAGGCACCGACTTTATAACAGGGCATCCTGGAGAGAGTAAGGATTTATGGCGAGAAGCTATGCAAAATGCAAAAGATTTGCCTTTGACGCATATTCATGCTTTTACCTATTCAAAGCGTGATGGCACTCCTTCTGCCACTATGAAGCCGGAGGTAAACGGTAAAATAGCAAAAGAGAGACTGCACGAATTGCAAGAGCTGATTCAACAGAAAAATTTTGATTTCAGAAAGGCTTACAGGGGAGAGCTTGAAGTGCTGATAGAGTCTTGTAAAGAAGGATTCTATCACGGGTTTGATCAGCATTTTAATAAAATTGTTGTAGAGTCTCAAGAAGATTTGGTTGGAAACTGGATTACTGTTACCAACTATGAAGTAAAAAAGGACTTCAATTATGCCAGAATCTAAAACAAACAGAATAGCGATTTATGTATCGGCATTTATTATTATAATATTGATTTTATTTGCTCTGCTTCGGGACAATGCTGATGCCATAACCCTGAAACAGGCCAAAGAACTGTTGCAAAACCATAATGTTGAAAAGGTTGTTGCTAGGAAAAAATATGTCTATCTAAAAACAAAAAAAGGATATTACAAAATCCCTTTTTCACAAGTGACACCTGATATGTTTGCTGATTATAAAGTTGAAGTTGACAATGAATCAAACATATTACTTTATCTGTTGGTATTTATACTGGTTTTGGGACTTGGTTCATTAGCTTTTAGAAAATGGCAAAAGAAATCATTGAAAGAAATTTTTACTGTCAGTGAATCAAAAAATAATACTGACTTTTCACCGTCTGAGGGGAATACTCATATTGAAGCGATAAAAAGTGATGTGAGTTTTAATGATATTGGTGGTATCAGCGATGTCAAAGTGGAACTCGAAGAGATTATAGATTTTATGAAAAATCCAAAACGATACAAAAGCTTTGGTGCGCGTATGCCAAAAGGAGTGCTTTTAATAGGGCCTCCGGGTGTTGGAAAAACGATGATAGCAAAAGCGGTTGCGCATGAAGCGGGTGTGCCTTTTTACTATCAGAGCGGGGCATCATTTGTGCAGATTTATGTCGGCATGGGTGCAAAGCGTGTGCATGAACTTTTTGCCGCAGCGAAAAAAAATGCTCCTTCTATTATATTTATAGATGAAATAGACGCTGTAGGAAAAAAGAGAGACGGCAACAGAAATGATGAGAGAGAGGCAACTCTGAACCAGCTTCTGACTGAGATGGACGGATTTGAAGGCTCAAGCGGAGTGATTGTTATTGCTGCGACTAACAAAATAGATGTTTTAGACTCGGCACTGCTGCGTGCAGGACGTTTTGACAGACGGATTTTTGTAGAACTTCCGACCAAGCGAGAACGTGAAGCGATTTTAATGAAATATCTGGAAAAAGTACCGCATGAGCTGGACGTCAAAATAGTAGCAAATATGACTGTAGGCTTTAACGGTGCCGCACTGGCAGCACTTGTAAACGAGGCGGCTCTGTTGGCTTTGAGACAGAATGATTTTCATGTTACTTTGGAACATTTTGAGCAGGTAAAAGACAAAGTGATGTTTGGAAAGAAAAAACTCCAAATGCTCAATGAAAGACAAAAAGCATTCCGGGCAACCTATCAGGCCGGAAAGGTAGTGGTAGCAACCTATTATGATATAGCTTTTGAAAAACTGATGCTTTCAAACGAAAAACTGACACCTGCTACGGATGAGCCGTTTATAAAACAGGAACTTGAATCCCGGGTGAAGATGCTTTTAGCCGGAATAGCTGCCTGTGACATAAAGTATAACGAGCATGCAAGCAGTGCCAAAGATGATCTGGATGAAGCAAAAAAACTTGTGAAAAAAATGTGTGAAGAGTATGGTATGTGCTCGTCATTGCTGCCGGATGAAAAAGAGCAGGAACTGCTGCTTAAAAGACTTTACGAAGAGAGCAGTGTTTTGCTTGAATCTCTTTTGAAAGTGCTTGAAAAAATCGAATATGTTCTTTTGGAACGCGAAAGTATTAGTAAAACCGAAGTAAAAGAGTATTTAAATGAAGTTTTTTAGCGGATTTTCTTTAAAAAATGAAAAACACTTTTTTGACCCTTACATGTATAAAAGTGATTTTACCGTAAGCGGTTTCAGTTACGGTGCGATAAAAGCTTTTGAGTTTACATGTAAAGCCTTGGAAGAAGGCAAAAGAGTAGATACTTTACAGCTTTTTTCACCGGCTTTTTTTCAAAGCAAAAATGAAAAGTTTAAGAAACTGCAGCTGATGGCATACAGGAAAAATGAAAATGTCTATTTGCAACAGTTTATAAATGCCTGTTTTTTGCCATATGAGAGAAAAGAAGTAGAACGCAGTGTGACAGTGTTGGAAGAGCTGGATGAACTTTTAAACTATGAATGGGATATACAGAAATTACATGTACTGGCAGATAAAGGTGTAACAATTGAAGTCTATTTAGGTGGAAAAGACCAAATAGTTGATACAAAGAGTGCCAAAGAGTTTTTTCTGGATGTGGCAACGGTTACATACATAAAAGAGGCAAATCATTTTTTACAACTTTTTTGAAAAATCAGTAAAAATCAAATAAAAAGCAATCCTATAAAGAATAACTTAAACGGAGCGAAAAAATAAAAAAGACAATAGTCCCGTAACAATAAACTTTCAAAGAACATTTTTAAGAGCCTTTTGGCTCTTAAGAGCGTTTGATTTTTGAAGCACTTTTTACAAGTCATTATCTAGAATTTGACTCAAGTGTTTCAATGATCAAACAACTAAAAAACTGTTTGGTTGACAATGATAAAGTGCTAGGTGCCCCTTGAGGGTATAGACTGTTATATAATTGTCTATATAGTGTTTATCAAGTTCTATAACAACTTATTGTTAAATAGTTGAATGAAACTCAAGATGCTGATGCCTGAAATACCCTTTGAGGATTATAGGCAACATTGTTTTTATAAATAGCTAAAATGATATGAGCAAGTTTCCTTGCAACAATGACTACAGCCTCTTTTTTGGCTCTGCCTTGAGAGACCTTGTCTCTAAAGAGCTTATTAAGTTCATTATTATGTCTAATAGCTGCAATGGCAGCTTGATATAACGCTTTTTTAGCTAACTTTGCACCTCTCTTTGCAATAGGACCATAACTAAGCTTATTGCCAGATTGCTCTATTGTAGGATAGAGGCCCAAATAACCAATAAGATGAGAGTTGTTTTTAAACCTGCTCAAATCCCCACACTCACTAATGAGTGCAAAGATGGTTTTATCACTCACACCCGGAATGGTTCTAAGGTTGTCAATAATATCCATAACCTCTTGTTCTTCATCAATCTCAAGTTTTGGTGCTTGATGAAAAAGTTTTAACATCTCATGCTCAAGCTCTTTAAGCTCCTCTTGTAGAAGTTTAATAAGTCGAATATGAGACTTTATGACATAAGCTCTCTCATCTACACCATTACCCTGATAGACAGAGTGTTTGGCTAACTCTAAAAGCTTTTTGGCTTTTTGCTCATTAAAGTTATTGCCTTTAATACCTCGAAAAGTTTTAAGTATCCTCTGCGCACTGGCATACTCATAATGCTTTGCAGTTGGATACTTCTCAAGCAGAGCAAGCCCTGTTACATTAAATGGGTCTTTTACAACCTGCTCCATTTCAGGAAAGACTACAGATAGAAGTGTAGATATCTGTCGCTTATGCTTTTTCATCTCTTCAAGAAGATTATTCTTGTGTCTATATAGTGATTTGATACTTTGATAGGTATCTTCACTTACATAGGCTTTGGAGTATCTTCCTGATTTAATTAAAGCTGCTATCATTAAAGCATCAATGTTGTCATTTTTTACTTTTTTCATGGTGTCCAACTCTCTAAATCTGTTTGTTTGATAAGGATTTAAAAGTATAACATCAAACCCTTTCTCCTTCAAATACAGATAGAGATTTTCAAAGAAGATTCCTGTTGCTTCCATACCAATGGTAAAGGTTGAAACTTCATCAATAGAGTTCAAAAGTAAAACCAATTCACTAAAGCCATTCTCGTCATTATTAAACTTGAGCGACTTCTTTATTACTTTATCATCTTGATTAACCACACAGGCAACATGAAAACTCTTTGCTATATCTATACCTACATAATAGTGCATTGTGCATCCTTTCATTTGTTTAACTTTTTCTTACAGCCTCGTAACGATAGAGGATTGAGATAAAACCCATCCTGGCATCCTATAGGTAAGTTACTTAGGTTAAACGCAGTATGCTTTCTTAGATAGTGGTATAAAACCTCATAAGGAAAAACGACTGTCATTCAACTCTTTAACTGTAAGTTGTTTTAGTATTTGACAAACACAAAAACGACTTTATCAAAAACTAAAAAACAATTATCAAACCACTACTCCCTTGGATGTAATGACTTGATAAATTTATTATACGAGGAAAAAAATATGAGTAAAATAAAGATAGGTGTAATAACGGCAAGTGACAGAGCAAGCAAAGGGATTTATGAAGATATAAGCGGAGTGGCTATTCAAGACACGATGAAAGAGTATTTAAAAAGTGAATTTGAAATAGTTTACAGATGTATTCCTGATGATCAGGATGTGCTTGAGGCAACAATGAAAGAGTTGTGTGATGATGCAGGATGCTGCCTTGTTGTGACAACCGGCGGAACCGGTCCGGCACCTCGTGATGTGACACCCGAAGCAACTGAAAATGTATGCGAGAAGATGATGCCCGGTTTTGGTGAACTGATGCGTCAGGTGAGTTTGCAGTATGTTCCCACTGCTATCCTTTCACGCCAGACAGCAGGAATCAGAGGGAAAAGTCTGATTATCAATTTACCAGGCAAACCAAAATCAATCAGAGAGTGTCTTGATGCGGTTTTTCCTGCCGTTCCCTACTGTATAGATCTGATTGAAGGTCCGTTTATAGAAACAAACGAGGATGTTATAAAGGCATTCAGACCTAAAGCAAAGTAAAGAATATATAAATTATTTTTTAACAATTATTATTATGTCGTATAAGTACAAGTAAAATTCTTCCTACTTCTGATACAATGGGTTAAATAAAATCCAATTGGTGATATATGAAGTATGAAGTATTTTTACCAGATATCAAACTCAGCAGCATAATTAAGTGCTATGTTGTTATATATGATTTTACTTTACTCTCTGATATGCTTTTTTTGCCAAATGGCGGGAATTTTATAATTTTCAACAGAGGTATTACCGGCTACTCACTTCTTAATAATAATAATAAAAAATATCAGATTCCGGAAGGTTATTCTGCGAGTATAAAAACGGCTAAATCCAAAAAAAATATTTTGAACCTAGAAAGCATTCCACAGGTTGAACCTGCTGTAGTGATACTCGTTGAACTTTTGCCAATAGGATTCTATAAGTTATTTAAAAAAGATGCTGCTTCTCTCAATAACCACTATCTTCCTCTTGAAACCACAGTGATCAATAAATACTTCTCCAAACTCTATATGCATAAAAGTATGGAGCAGGATATTTGTTATTTGGATGATGCTTTTTTACAAATGTATAATGACCAAAATAATTCTAGAGAATTTATAGAAGATATTTTGGAAAGAATTGAAGAATATAATTATGAAGTGACTGTAGAAGAGTTGGCACAGGAATTTGCCTGCAGTCGGCGCACAATAGAGCGTCAGTTTAAAAAGTTCATTGGTCTTTCTCCCAAAAAATTTATTTTTGTTTGTAAATTTTATCAGATATTTATGGAATATATCTCTGATGGAAAGAAATTCAATGATACCCAGTACATATATAATGACAATGCACATTTAAACAAAGTCTTTCATAATATAGTTGGTCTTTCTCCCAGTCAGACTTTTGAAGATATAAATAAAAAACACATACTCAATGTATATCAGCTGAAAGTTTCAGGAGTCTGATCAGTGATTAAAAAACAATTTTAATGCCTACAGGACAGTGATCTGAACCTTCTATATAATCCAAAATAAAAGCATCTTCAAGATTTTCTGCCAAATCTTCAGATATGAAAAAATAATCAATGCGCCAGCCGACATTTTTTACTCTTGCATTGGAACGGTAGGACCACCAGCTGTATGCGTCTGCTTTGTCTCCATGCACATATCTGAATGTATCTATATATCCATGATCTAAAAATTTGTCTATCCATTCTCTTTCTATTGGAAGAAAACCGGATGTCTTGGCATTTGCTTTTGGATTTTTTAAATCTATTTCACGGTGTGCGGTGTTTACATCTCCACATACAATAATACTTTTTCCCTCATCTTTGAGCTTTTCACAATAGGCTAAAAAATCATCATAAAATTGCATCTTATAGGCAAGACGCTCTTCATCCTTTTGACCGTTTGGAAAATAAACATTAAAAAGAACGATATCTCCATAATGTGTTTCAATGATACGTCCTTCATGTTTTGTATCAATATCATTACATGTAGAGCTATAATGGCTTTGAAGCATACTGAAAGTAGCTGTTCCGCTGTACCCTTTTCGTTCTCCGGAATTAATGATAACTTCTGTGAACTCTTTTTCAAACAGATTGTTTGGGATTTGCTCTTTTTGTGCTTTTATCTCTTGGAGACATAAAATGTCTGTGTCTCTTTCATCTATCCATTTAAGCGCTTCTTTGTTAGCTACAGCACGTATTCCGTTAACATTCCATGATATTATTTCTATTGAATCTGACATATAAGACCTGTAATTTTTTTTCAAAATTATAGCACAAGTCTGAGAGTACAACAGAAAAAAGTTGATGTAAATCAATCTGACAAGAATACTCTAATGTTATAATATTTTTTTATAAAGGTAAAAGGGATTTAAATGTTAATAGAATCAAAAGATGTACAACAGGTGTCAAATGCAATGATGAATATTTTGCATGAAGAAGAGATAGAGATAATTAATAATTTTCATGATGCGGTGCTTGCCAAAGATATTAAAAAGATAGATGAACTTTTTCAGGTTGTTTTGTTTGATGTTGAGGACCACTTTACAACAGAAGAAGATATGATGGAAGAGAGTAACTTTTATGCAATGCAAATGCATAAAAGCGAACATGATACAATGAGAGAAAAAATAAAAGATTTGCTTAAAGAGTGGAATACAAATAAGGACCCGGAGGCAATACAGACTTTTCTGGAAGAGGAATTCAAACACTGGATTGTTTTACATGTAGCACGATGGGATTCTGAGACTGCAATGCATATCGGTGATACAATGTAATATGAATTTCCTAAACCAAACAGTTTAGGAAATTTTTTTAAACGAAGTCTACTTTTGCCAAGTGATGGTTGAGTCCAAGTTCAGCCGGAGTACAGCCAAGTGCAAGTCCAACCATTTGCTGCATATGCAGTACAGGGAGTTCTACTTCACGACCAATTGCTTCACTTGCGTGTGCAGTTTGTGTATCAAGTTTAAGGTGACAAAGCGGACATGGTGTTACCATCCAGTCAGCATTGCCATCCATTGCACCGGCAATAGCGTTCCCTGTCAAAACTGCTGCAGTATGGGGTGCTTGTAATTCAACATGAAAACCACAGCATTTGTTTTTTTCTTCATAATCAACAGTCTCTCCGCCACATGCAATGATTAAATCATCAAGTGAGGTAGGGTTATAAGGATTTTCTGCAGTTTTATGTGTCTCATTTTGCAGTTCTGACGGACGTATATTATGGCATCCGTAAAAAGGTGCAATATTAAACTGGCTCAGTGGTGTAACAACCATCTCTTTAAGCTTATCAAGTCCAAAATCATCAATAATCGCATATAAAAAGTGTGTAACTGCCGATGTACCTTTGTACTCAAGACCTACTTCTGCAAGTTTTTCATTGACTTTTGCTTTGAGTTCTTCGTTGTTGTCAAGTCTGTGTTTTGTCATTGCGGTATTGAGCTGACATGTATTACAGATAGTAACCATAGTAAGCCCGTGTTTTTCAGCATAGGCGATATTTCTGGCATTAAGAACCAAAGATAAAAAGTCATCATAGTCTTGAAGATGGGATGCGCCACAACATGAAGCCTCAGTCAGTTCTACAAGTTCTATTCCCAGTTTTTCAGCAACTGCCATAGTTGACATCATTTGCTCAGGTGTACTCTGTTTTGCCGTACATCCTGTAAAAAGTGCGTATTTTAGTTTTTCCATTGTTTGACTCCTAGAACTTTACAGTTGATGAAGATTTTACAAGTTTTTGAATCTCATCAAGATTTTGGGATTTTGTGATGCCCCATGGCGGAACAATTTTACCTTTTGTGAACATTTTAAATGCAACAGGTATATGTTTGACAATTGCCGGACCTTCAGAGTAGAGGACAAGCCCACCCTCATCAAGTACACCGTTTTTCATAATTGACTTTTTAAAGCCGACGGCATGGCGAACTGCAACATTGTTTTTGGCGATGCCTTCCTGGAAAGCCATTTGGTGCAGTTTTGTAATTTTACCGATAGGATTAATCTCTTTTGGACAGGCTTCAGCACATTCAAAACATTTCACACAGTCCCAGACACCCTGTTTTTCTTCATTGACATCCGAGAGTCTTGATGTTGAGTTGTCCCGTACATCGGCACTGAAGCGATATGCTGCTGCAAAAGCGGCAGGACCGAAAAAATCTTCATTGATTTCAACGGCAGGACAGGCATAGTGACAGGCACCACACTGGATACAAAGATCCGCTTCGTCAAGTTTTTCGGCATCTTCAGGTGATACAAGGTTTTCAGATTCCGGATTTTCATCAATATCTGCAACAAGATATGGTGTGACAGCCGCGTGTTTCTCCCAGAAGTCACCTTTGTCTATAATCATGTCTTTGACAGCTCTTTTTTTACTCAGCGGTTCAATCACAAGTTCATTTCCAAAAAGTTCTACCATATCATTCATGCTCTCTTTACAGGCAAGCGTTGATCTTCCGTTTACTTTTATGGCACAGGTTCCGCAGATACCGTGACGGCAGCTTCTTCTGTATGAAAAACTTCCGTCATGATCCCATTTTATTCTGTTTAGTATATCCAATACAACTTCTTCCGAAGTTACTTCCATATCGTAATTTTCATAATATGGAAGGTAGTCTTCATCAGCATTAAAGCGAAATACTTTGAAGTTTACTTTTTGCGTAGTTATTTTATGTTCTGTACTCATAAGTTATCCTTAGTAATTTCTTTCTTTGAGTTCATGTTTGCCAAGAACAACATCCATATAGTCTAATGTAATGTTTCCATTCTCATCCATATATGCCATAGTGTGTTTTAGAAAGTTTTCATCATCACGTTTTTCAAAATCTTCTCTGTAGTGTGCACCACGACTCTCTTCTCTGGCAATAGCACTCTCTACAATAAACAAAGAGTAATCAAGCATATGCCCGAACTCCAAAGCTTCCTGCAGTTCTGTGTTAAATACTTTTGATTTGTCTTTTATACGTACATTTTTAAATCTTTTACGAAGTTCTTTTACGGTGTCAATTGCGATTTGCAAGGTCTCTTTGCTTCTAAATGCACCTGCATTTGCAGTCATACACTGTTGCAGCTCTTCTCTTAAGGCAGGTACGCTTTCGTTTCCGTTGTTATTGAGTAAAAATTCAATTTCTTTGAGTGCTGTCGCCGCATCCTCTTCACTTGCTTTGCGAAGTTCAATAGTATCTACATCTCTTACCATTGTTTTACCGACGAAACGACCAAAGAGGAGGGCTTCAAGCACAGAATTTGCACCCAGGCGGTTTGCACCGTGTACAGATACACAAGAACACTCACCTGCGGCATAAAAACCTTCTATAAACTCTTCATTGTTTTTACGGGCATGTCCGTCAATGTCTACAGGAATACCACCCATAGAGTAGTGTGCTGTAGCAGAAATCAAAATAGGCTCTTTTATCATATCGAGGCCTAAAAATGTCATCGCAAGCTCACGGAGTTCAGGAAGTTTGTTCATAATAAGTTCTTTTCCAAGATGTGTTACGTCAAGGTATACAGCATCTTTTCTCGGTCCGACACCACGACCTTCTCTGATCTCATTTAAAATTGCGCGCGCAACAACATCACGTGATGCAAGTTCAAGAGCGTTTGGAGCATATTTTTCCATAAATCGTTCGCCTTTGGAGTTATAAAGACGACCACCCTCACCACGAGCTGCTTCAGAAATTAAAACACCGTTTCCAGAAAGTCCTGATGGGTGAAACTGAACAAATTCCATATCTTCAAGAGGAAGACCGTGACGGGCTACAATTGAGAGTCCGTCACCTGTATTTGCATGGGCATTTGAGTTGATTTTATATGCACGGGCATAGCCACCTGTTGCGAACATGACAGTTTTTGCATTAAAAATAGCCATTTGCATATCACGAATGTGAAACGCAACGACTCCTGACACTTTGCCGTCTTTATAAATGATGTCAGCTGCATACCATTCATCCCAAAATTTTACACCGACACGATATGCCTGTTCATATACTGTTTGTAAAAGTGTCAACCCTGTTCTGTCTTTTGCAAAACAGGCACGAGGTGATGATTGTCCTCCAAAAGGACGCTGTGCAATCTTTCCGTCAGGTTTTCTGCTAAAAGCAGCACCCATTCTTTCTGCCCATCTGATTGTTTCAGGTGCATTTTTACACATAAATTCCACTGCGTCCTGATCTGCTAGATAGTCAGATCCTTTTACCGTGTCAAATTCATGAAGTTCAACACTGTCTTCATCACTAAATGCTGCGTTGATTCCACCTTGAGCTGCACCGGAGTGACTTCTCAAAGGATGTACCTTTGTTATAACAGCAACTTTTTTTCCTGCATTTTGCAATTCTCTTGCTGCTGCACATCCTGCAAGGCCTGCACCAACTATAATCGCATCGTAAGTATAAATAGGAATACTCATTAACCCATCCTTTAATAAAGAACTAAAATAATGCTGATTATAGCGTGAATAGTCTTAGGCTAGGTTAAATGCAGTATTTGTTTTTGTGAAGTTTGTGTTTGTTACTATTTGAGACATGTGACTCTCTACATGTCTCTTTGGGCTAAGTCTCTTAGTTGGAAAATTCTATTGTTTCCTGTTGTTTTTGCATATTCTAAAATTTCTTTTGCCTGCTTTATTGCCTCTTCAAGTGAAGTGTTGTTTGGCTTGATAACAAATCCTCCTGTAACAGTTATATGTATAGGACCGTGACCGGGTGCATTAAATTTGAGCTCAGAAATACTCTCTCGTATTATTTCCATATCTTTGAAAAGCTGTTCTTTTGATGAGCGTGAAAGAACGACTGTAAACTGGTTATAGTCCGTTCTCGCGATGACATCTATGGGTTGTTCATGCAAAGAAATAGTGTAGGCGACTTTACGCAGTATTGCCTGTGTGATTTCCTGGGTAAAAGCCCTGTTGGATTTTGAAAAATTATCCACCTCAAGAATACTCACCGCTGTAAAGTTGCTGTCTTTGAGTCCTTTTTTCGCTCCGTAAGAGTTTACAAGACCTTTGTAATTATTTATTTCTGTTACCGGATCAAGCATGGTAGGATTGTTCTGAACAACAGTTTTTCTGTTCATCCTCAGTGCAATAGCGTCAGCCTCGAGTGAAAAAATTTCATAATCGCTTTTAGTTTTATCAACCTGAAACAGGTACTCAATATCCTGTAAAATGGCTGTCAGCATTTTTCTGTACCAAAATGTTGCAAATAAAATAAGAAAAAAAGTGATAATTACCAGAATTTTTACAATATCAAATTTTTGCTGATTATAGGTCAGACTTTTAAACAGCATAGTATCTATCTGCTGTATTATTTCATTCAGTGATTTGTCTAATTCTGCTTTTGCTTCTTTTGTAGATTTTTTATTTTTTGATCCAACATAATATGTATGTGCCGCATTGTTAAACTTGTCGGTTAGCACAGAAAGTTTTTGCAAGTCATCAAAATACTCTTTTTCATTTCTAAGTATATATCTGTCTGTAATGTTGTATTTATAAAGCATTTTCAGTTTGTCGATCTCTTGATGCAGTTGTGTGCTTTTTCCGTTAAACTGTATAAGTGCCAGTTCTATATCGTCCGTATCCAAGCGTGTGAGTGTTTGAATAATCTTTTTTTGATTGTTCAAATTATTGACTTTATCAAAGGAGAGTTGTTCTTCAAATGTAAGTAAAACAGCCAAAGATGCCAAAAAAAAGATAAAAAGCAGATAAAACTTCAAATGTTCAAAGATTCTTTTAATAGAATATTTCATAGTATGTTTTTCCTAATAATGTTATAATTGCCCTATATTATATCGGCAGTAATTAATATATGCTTAATAAAAAGAAGTCTTATTGAATTTAGAAAATTATTTTATATCACAATTTAACAGTAAACATATTGGCGATGACGGTGCATTGATTGACAATGTTGTCTATTCCAAAGATGCATTTTTTGAAAACGTGCATTTTAAACGCAGATGGATGAGTTGTTTCCAAATCGCCCAAAAAGCAATGCTGGTAAATATTTCTGATGCGGTTGCAATGAATGCTGTGCCGAAATATGCACTTTTAAGTGTTGCAATGCCAAAAAATATGACAAAAGCAGAAATGAAAGATTTGGCTGAGGGATTTAAATCAGTCGCAAAACAGTACAATATAGAAATTATCGGCGGTGATACAATCAGCAATACAAAGCTTGATATCACTGTAACTATTATTTCCAAAACAAAAAAACCACTCTTGCGCACCAGAGTCAGAGAAAATTATCTTTTTGCGTTTACCGGGGAGCTTGGGCGTTCGGCAAATGATTTGAAAAAACTGCAAAATCTGGGAAAAATCCACAAAAAATCAAAATTTGTTCATATCAGGTTAAGAAATGGTTTTGTCACCAAAAGTATAAATGTTTTAAAAGCGGGTATGGATATATCGGATGGTTTATGCAGTGATTTGGGTAAAATGGCATCACTGAACAAAACAGGCGTGCAGTTTATAAAAAAAATACCTAAGCATATTACATGTAGCGGGGAAGAGTATGAAATGCTGATTGCTTTTGATGCCAGAGATCTCAAAAAAGTCAAAATGTATGCCAGACAAACCAGAACAAAACTGACAGTTTTTGCAAAAGCTGTCAGAAACAAATATATAAACAGATGTAAAGCACATCATTTTTAAGGAACAGAAAAATATGGACAGATTTTATTCACTTGCGCATGCAAGTATTGATTTTCACTTTAAACAGACTCCCCGTGATTTTGTAGTTGAGGAGATACCTTTATATGAATTTTCGGGAGAAGGGGAGCATTTAATACTGCAGGTAAGAAAGAAGAACCTCTCTACAAACGAAATGATAGGACAAATTGCCCGTTATCTGGGTATAAAAAACAAAGAAATAGGCTATGCGGGGCTTAAAGATAAAAATGCCATGACAGTGCAGTATATCTCTTTGCATAAAAAGCACGAAGAGGCTTTAGAAAATTTTAATTTTGACGGAATAAAAATACTTTCAAAAACCTATCATAACAACAAGTTGAGAATAGGGCATCTAAAAGGCAATCGTTTTTATATAAAACTGAAAAAGGTCAATCCTACAAGTGCTGAAAAAATTGATGAAGCATTAAAAAATATAGAAAAATTCGGTATGCCGAATTTTTTCGGGTATCAAAGATTCGGAAATGACGGAGATAACCATATTTTAGGAGAAAAGTTGGCAAAAGGAGAGGCAAGAGAGCGTAATCCGAGAGTCAAACGCCTTTTGATAAATGCCTATCAGAGTCATCTGTTTAATCTTTGGCTCTCAAGAAGACTTGAGATCAATACGCTTGTGAACAGTTTTAAGGCGCAAGAGATTGAGAGTCTGTTAAATATGCCAAACGAAGAAGTTAAAAAGATGAAAGAGCAGAAGCATCCTTTTAAACTTATCAGTGGTGATGTCATGGAACACTATCCGAACGGAAGACTTTTTGACTTTGAAGGCGCCAAAGAAGATTTAGAAAGATTTAATGCACGCGACATCTCTGTTACAGGACTTTTATGCGGGAAAAAAGTACGCCATGCCACAGAAATTGCAGGAGAGATTGAAAAAGACTATGATGATGAAATCAACGCTGACGGGGCAAGACGCTATGCCTGGGTCTTTCCAACAGAGATAGAAGGGCGTTTCAACAAACAAGAAGCACAGTATGAAATGAACTTCACACTCCCTAAAGGTTCGTATGCCACAGTTTTAATAGAAGAAATTGCAAAAAGGAAAATAAATGAATAAGAGACATATCACATCAGCCGTATCACAACTGTTCGGTAAATTTGCAAATAAAGAGTTTCCGCACTGGTTTCAAAAAATTGTAAACTATTCTTATGTAAAACTGATGGGACTCGATATGAGTGAATTCCATGACCCTGGTACATACAAGAGTTTGAATGCGCTTTTTACCAGAAAATTAAAAGAACCGAGAAAATTTTCTCTTGATGCTGAGGATTTTATTGCTCCTTGTGATTCTCTTATTACAGAGTGTGGAAGATTAATCGAAGATTATGCTTTACAAATCAAAGGAATGCGCTACAAAACTGATAATTTGCTTGGAAAAAATTTTACACAGGCAGAAAAAGATTATGTGCATAACGGAGAATTTGTAAATTTTTATCTTTCTCCAAAAGACTACCATCGGTATCATATTCCGATGAATCTGCAGGTGCTTAAGGCTGTACACATTCCTGGAAAATTTTATCCTGTCAATATCCCTTCGCTGAAAAAACGTTTGAATCTTTTTATAGAAAATGAGAGAGTTGTGCTGCTGTGTAAAACACAAGAAGGAAAATATTTTTACATTATCCTTGTGAGTGCATTGAATGTCGGTGTTATGAAAGTCAGCTTTGAGCCGCGTATACAGACAAATGCAGATGCAGAAGAGGAGCAGGTATATCTGTTTGAAAACCTTTATCTTGACAAAGGTGAAGATTTTGGCTGTTTTGAAATGGGTTCTACCATTGTGATACTGGCCCAAGAAGATATGCTGGAACTTTTAGTCAAAGAAAATGACAAAGTAAAGTTTGGAGATACAATAGCGAAATACAACTCTAAATAATATTTTTTATTTCTGTTACAAATATACTCACACATGTCTGTATCTTTTGCTTTTCTTAAATTCTTGATTTAAATCAATCATTTATATTTCTTACAATGCTATTATAAAAATGTTAGTAAATATGTTGAGAACATTGCAAAGTGTTTTAACTACTTTTAAAAATAGTGAGGAGAAAATATGTCACTTTCAAGAAGAGAATTTCTTAAAAGTTCAGCGGCAGCTTCTGCAGCAGCAGCTATTGGTATGACTGTACCAGCAGAACTGAATGCAGCAGCAGCGAAAGCTGAAAATAATTGGAGATGGGACAAGGCAGCTTGTCGTTTCTGTGGTACCGGTTGCGGGATTATGCTTGCAACTACGGGAGATGGTAAAGACAGAAAAATTGTTGCGGTAAAAGGGGATCCTGCGGCACCGGTTAATCGTGGTCTTAACTGTATTAAAGGTTACTTTAATGCGAAAATTATGTATGGTGCGGACAGACTGACACAGCCGCTTCTTCGTGTAAATGACAAAGGCGAATTTGACAAAAAAGGAAAGTTTGCACCGGTTTCATGGAAACGAGCGTATGATGAGATGGAAAAAAACATCAGAAAAGCACTCAAAGAAAAAGGGCCTGAAGGAGTCGCTGTATTTGCTTCGGGTCAATATACGATTATGGAAGGATACGCTGCACAAAAGATGATGAAAGGCGGATTCCGATCCAATGCGATTGACCCGAATGCCCGTCACTGTATGGCATCTGCGGTTGTCGGATTTTACCAGACATTCGGTATAGATGAGCCGTCCGGCTGTTATGATGATATCGAACTGACAGACACCATTGTAACCTGGGGTTCAAACATGGCGGAGATGCACCCGATTTTGTGGTCTCGTGTAACAGACAGAAAACTTTCAGATCCTGAACGTGTAAAAGTTGTCAATATTCAGACATATACACACCGTACCTGCGATTTGGGTGACTTTAACATTATCTTTAGACCAAATACCGACCTTGCATTATGGAACTATCTTGCTCGTGAGATTGTGTACAATCATCCAGAAGCCATTGACTGGGATTTCATCAAGAAAAACATTATTTTCGCAGCGGGTCCTGTAAATATCGGATACGGTTTCAGACGTGCAGGTGAAAAATCTGTTACTCCGGTAAGACCTGACGGCAGTGCCGGAAAATATGATGCAAAAGAGATGGAAATATACAACAAAGAGATGAGTAAGGTTGTCTCAGAACTCGAAGGTCCTGCATTGGAGCCATATGGTTACAAAGCCGGTGATACTATGAAAAACACTGCCGGTACTTTAAAACACTGGGAAATTTCTTTTGAAGAGTATAAAAAATCTTTAGAACCATATACACTGGAATATACGGCAAAACTTTGTAAGGGTGATCCTGAAGAATCACTTGACAGCTTTAAGAAAAAGTTGCAGGATCTGGCAGCGCTTTACATTGAAAAAGACAGAAAAGTTGTTAGTTTCTGGACAATGGGTATGAATCAACATACACGTGGAACATGGGATAATACACTTTCATACAATGTTCACTTTATGTTAAACAAACAGGCGCGTCCGGGTTCAGGAGCGTTCTCTTTAACCGGTCAGCCTTCAGCTTGTGGTACGGCACGGGAAGTTGGAACATTTGCGCACAGACTGCCAGCTGATATGATGGTGAAAAATCCAAAACACAGAGCTATTACAGAAAAAGGCTGGCATATCCCTGCCGGAACACTGAATCCTGTGGGAAATCAACATATTATGAAGATCCACAGAGATATTGAAGACGGTGTTGTAAAATTTGCATGGGTCAACGTATGTAATGCATATCAAGATTCTGCCAATGCAAAACACTGGATTAAAGCGGCTCGTGAAATGGATAACTTTATTGTGACATCTGACGGTTATCCGGGAATTTCTGCTATGGTTTCTGATTTGATTTTACCGTCTGCGATGATTTATGAAAAATGGGGTGCATACGGAAATGCAGAACGTCGTTCACAACACTGGAGACAGCAGGTCCTTCCTGTAGGTGATGCAATGAGTGATACCTGGCAGTGGGTAGAGCTTTCAAAAAGATTTACTGTAGATGACTTATGGGGACCTTATACATTGAGAAACGGGAAAAAACTTCCTGATGTTCGTGAAGAAGCATATAAAATGGGATATAAACCAGATACGACAATGTATGAAATTTTATATGCGAATGAGAGAGCGAAGAAAAACTATCCATTGGCTTTAGACCAGTTCCCTCAAAAAGGGTATGACAATTCAGAATGTCTTGGTGATGCAAGAAATGTTGTCGGAAGTGACGGAAAAGTCTTTAAAGGCTATGGTTTTATGATTCATCAGTATCTCTGGGAAGAGTATGCATCATTTGGTCGTGGTCACGGGCATGACTTGGCAGACTTTGTCACCTATCATAAAGTTCGTGGATTGAAATGGCCGGTTGTCAATGGAAAAGAGACTGCATGGAGATTTAATGTGAAGTTTGATCCGTATGCAGCGAAACACGCGAAAGAAAACGGCAGAGGCAGTGAATTTGCATTTTACGGACCACTTGCCAAAGCATTACCGGCAGGTAATTTAACCGGTGTTACAGACAAAAAGAAAAAACCGTTGACAGACAAAGCAAAAATCTTTGCCCGTCCGTATATGGATCCACCGGAAATGCCGGATGAAAATTATGACTTATGGTTGTGTACAGGACGTGTGCTTGAACACTGGCACTCGGGAACAATGACGATGCGTGTGCCTGAGTTGTACCGTGCTGTTCCTGAAGCGCTTGTCTATATGAACCCTAAAGCTGCCGAGGAAAGAGGACTCAAAGACAATGATTTATGTTGGGTTGAATCTCGTCGTGGCAGAGTAAGAGCACGTGTTGAGACGCGTGGACGTAACAGACCGCCGAAACCTTTGGTATTTGTGCCATGGTTTGACGAGCGTGTGTTTATCAATAAAGTAACATTGGATCAAACCTGTCCTATGTCAAAACAGACAGACTTTAAAAAATGTGCTGTAAAAATTTATAAAGCTTAGACAATAAAGAATTTACAATGAAACAAGAAGCACTCAGCGACAGAAGAAAGTTTATCTTAAATATGGCCAGAGGTGTCGGCTATGCTGCGATTGGCGGGTTTTTATGGAGCGCGTATCTTGACGATGCGAAAGCTTCACCGCTTATACTGCGCCCGCCTGCGGCTATAGAAGAAGAAGATTTTCTCAAAACCTGTATCAAATGCGGGCTTTGTGTTGAAGCATGTCCGTATGATACATTAATGCTGGCTAAACCCGGTGATCACAGGCCGATAGGAACACCGTTTTTTATACCAAGGGATATACCCTGCTATATGTGTGAAGATATTCCTTGTGTTCCTGTTTGTCCGAGCGGTGCGCTGGATGAGTCGAGTGTAACCGTAAACGGTCATCTTGATATTAATACAGCAGATATGGGATTAGCTGTTATTGATGAAAACAGCTGTATTGCTTTTTGGGGTATTCAGTGTGATGCATGCTACAGAGCCTGTCCTATTCTGGGGCAAGCAATAACTGTAGAGTATTCTAAAAATGAAAGAACCGGTAAACACGCATTTTTAAAACCTGTGGTGCATGCAGATGCCTGCACAGGCTGTGGAATGTGTGAACATGCCTGTGTGACAGAAAAGCCGGCTATCTTTATACTGCCTCGTGAAGTGGCAATGGGAAAAGCCGGAAGTCACTACATCAAAGGCTGGGATAAAAAGGATGAGTCAAGACTAAAAGATGCTCATGCGATTCACACCACAACAAATGTAAGTAAAAGAAAAGCGGTTGACAAGCTTAACAGCGGTTTGGAAGGTTTGTTAGATGAGTAGATTATGGAATAACTACAGATATCTTATACTCAGGAGATTTGTGCAAATCGGAATGCTGGTTCTGTTTTTTGGTGCAAATGCCTGGGGATGGAAGATATTGGAAGGGAATCTCAGTTCATCTTTGCTCTTTGGCATTATTCCGATGAGTGATCCGTATGCTACTGTGCAGATGATTGCAGCAGGTGCTGTGGTTGCTACTGATTTACTTATAGGTGTTGCTGTTGTAACACTGTTTTATTTTTTTATAGGCGGCAGAGCATTTTGCTCCTGGGTATGTCCTGTAAATATGGTCACAGACAGTGCTGATTATTTAAGAAGAGTGTTCGATATTGACAGAGCACAAAAAATGAAGCAGCCAATTAAAAGAAATGCAAGATACTGGATTTTGGGATTAAGCCTGATAGTTTCTGCTTTTATGGGTATAGCGGCTTTTGAGTTTGTGTCTCCGATTTCAATGATGCACAGAGGCCTCGTCTTTGGCATGGGCTTTGGCTGGGCGGCTGTTGCTATGATCTTTCTTTTTGATTTGCTGGTATTGAAAAACGGTTGGTGTGGTCATGTATGTCCACTCGGTGGATTTTATTCACTGTTAGGAAAGTTTAGTTTTATTAGAGTGCATCATCTGGAGGAAAACTGTACGCTCTGTATGAAATGTAAAGTAGTTTGTCCTGAAAAACAGGTGCTTCACATGATAGGCAAAGAATCACTTCCTGTACTCTCAGGAGAGTGTACAAACTGTGCAAGATGTATAGAAGTGTGCGATGATGATGCTTTAAGATTCTCGATAAGAGATTTTATTCAAAATAAAAAAATGGGAGAGTAAAATGAAAATTTTAACAAAGATTACGATCGGTTTTGCAACTGCAACTTTATTACTCGTTGGATGTAATAACAATGCACAGGTGAAACCTCAGGAAAAAACACAGGTAAAACCTATAATAGATGAAAGTCATTTGGGATACAGAGGGACAACAGATCTCTTAAAAGAAGATGTAGTTCCGCCTGCAGTACAGTATCATTCAGCTGCACCGGGAACGTCAAAGAAGTTTAAGAGAGCCTATCAGGATGCTCCACCGATGATTCCACACGATACGACGGGAATGTTACCGATTACAAAAGGTGATAACCAGTGTTTAATGTGTCATATGCCAGATGCAGCAGAATCAATGGGAATGGGAGCAACACCGATTCCTGTTTCACATTTCACAAACTTTAGACCGCATACGGCTGTAAAAGGTGATGAAATTTTGAAAAACGGAAAAGTGGTTAAGAACACTTCTTCTGAAAAACAAGAAAATGTCTCTATAAAAGTGGATAAAGATGAACAGCATCTTTATGCAGGAAGATTTAACTGTACACAGTGTCATGCGCCACAAGCAACAAATATGCTGGTTGATCAAAACAGGTTCAAACCTGTTTATACAGATCCAAACGGTGCTTCCAAATCATCTTGGGATCAATCCAAATGGATGCAACATATTGATACTGCAAAGTAAATAAATGGAAAGAAGAGAGCTTTTTAGCTTTCTCTCTTCCTCTGTAAAAGAGGCAGCAGAGAAAAATAAAAATGAAACAGTTATTATACGTCCACCGTATTTTAATGATGCTGATGCTTTTGTTACAGAGTGTCAAAACTGTGAAGCGCAGTGCGCTACTTTGTGTCAAGAGCAGATTATTTTTATAGGAGAAGACAAAACACCTTACCTGGATTTTTCCAAAAGAGGCTGTACATATTGTGATGAGTGTGCAACAGCCTGTCCCAGTGATGTTCTTCTGGTTGCAAACAAAAGGAAAATTTTTGCTGATATTGTGATCAATCAGGATAAATGTTTGAGTTGGCAGGGTGTTATGTGTTTTTCATGTAAAGACCCATGTCTGGAAGATGCCATAGATTTTAAGGCAATGTTTATGCCTGAAATAAATGGCAAATGCACAAGTTGCGGTTTTTGTATCAGCAGATGCCCGGCGGATGCTATTGATATTCAGAAGGTAAATGAATGAAGTATCTTTTTTTTCTAGTAATGGTCATTTCAGGCATACATGCAAAAGGTTTAGTGCAGCCGGAGTATATTTATAAGGTTTCGTCAGGACTTGTAACAGATGTTTTATACAAGAAACAGAAACTCTACTGTGCCACTGATGACGGAAAAATAGAGATTTTTAACACAAAAAGCAAAAAAAACATACAGACAATCAAGTTAGACAAAATTAAAGATTTTATGGGAGATGCAATAGATTCTAAAATATTTTCACTTGATCTGCTTGATGATTCTTTGTTGATACTTTCTCAAGATAACGGAGGGTACAGCAGAGTTCATATTTACAACTCTTCAGCTTTACATGTAATCATTTCCGGAGATGACAGACTTAACATTATCAAAGCAAAATTTATAGACAAAGAGAATATATTGATTGCATTAATCAGTAATGACATTATCTCTTATAATATCAAATCAAAAAAGAAAAACTGGACAACACAGGCTTCTATGTCCAAATTTTCCAATTTTGCACTTAATAATGACAAAACTTTAGTCGCTATTGCAGATGAGAGCGGAGATGTTCATCTAATTTCCACAAAAGATGGAAAGAGTGTGAAAACACTTCATGGAGACAATGTAGACAATATTTTCAGTATTGACTTTAAAGGTGATATTGTTTTAACAGGAGGACAGGACAGACGTGTAGGTGTCTATAATCTGAAAAACGGCGATGCCTACTATAAGATGTCACACTTTTTTGTATATGGAGTAGGACTCAGCCCAAGTGGAAAAACAGCTGCATACAGCAGTGATATAAACAACGATGTAGAACTTTTTGATACAACGACAAGAGAGGTTTTGGGAAAATACAAAGCTGATAAAATGATTGTTAACAGTATCTATTTTATCAACGAAAAAGAGTTTTTCATAAACAGCAGTTCGCCTAGAGTAGGGTATTACAAAATCAAATAAGGAGTAGTGGATGATGGAGTTTACACAAAGTGAATTTTTAGTTGAGACTGAAGTTCCCCAAGACGAATTAATCATTTCAAGAACAGATTTATCAGGGCAAATTACCTATGCGAATGAAACATTTTGTGAAATAAGCGGATATTCTCAAGATGAAATAATCGGTAAACCTCACAGTATTGTGAGGCATCCTGATATGCCGGATGCAACATTCGAAGATTTGTGGAATACCATAAAAGCCGGAAAACAATGGAAAGGCATAGTAAAGAACCTCAGAAAAGACAGAGGTTTTTACTGGGTAGAAGCGCTTGTTTCCGGTGTCTATAAAAAAGGTGAGTTGGTTGAATACAAATCACTCAGAAGTCCCGTTTCTTATGCAACAAAGCTAAAATATCAAAGATTATATGATAAAATGAGAAGTGAAAAAAACGAAAGAATAAGAAAAATAATTTACAGTTAAGTTGTAGTTGCACTAGTGCAATGAGCTTCCTGCTGAAGGAAACATAGCGTTAGCGTAGATGACAGAATTACTTCTGGCATCGTAATAAAAGAATGAAGGAGGTTTCCTTCATTTTATAAAATAAAATTAAGGAAAAGATAAAATGAATGTTTCAAGTATAGTGGTACAGACAGTGCCAAAGTTTTTAGATGAAGTGGTGCAGAGTTTAAAAGAGTGTGAGGTTTGTGATTATCATTTACATGATGAAAAAGGTCGTATAATTATCACTATAGAAGGCGAGGATGTCAGTGAAGAGCTTGGAAAACTCAAAGTGATAGAAGCCATTCCTCATGTGATTGCAGCTGATATGCAGATGGCATATTCAGAAGATGAACTCGATGCAAATATAAAAGTGATTAACGAATCAGATGCTGTGCCAAATCTGCTCAAAGATGAAAATATTGAGATTGACAGAGTCGTGTATCATGGAGATTTAAAGAAAAAAGATTCTCAGTTGCAAGAGTTTGCAAAAAGCCTGAGTAATCCTGACGGAGTTGAATAATGGCAGTTATTTTTACAGCTACTATCAAATTGGATGATGCCGGAAAATGGTTTATAGAACTCAAAGATGAAGCAGACGGTCGAAGTGAAATTTGTTTTGATATAGATGAGTTTGAAAAAAATATTGAAAAACTCGGTGATGATTATGGCGGATATATTGATGAAGTGAAGTGGCAAAAAGATGACAATGTGCCTCCTTTTGTTATGGATGAAATCAGAGTTCTTATGGCAGAACACCGTGCAAAGATAGAAGAAGAGAGAGGGGAGCCGATTACACCTGTTGCTCAGAAAAACAAAGAGTAAAACTAAAAACTTGATTTATATCAAGAATTACATAAGTTATATAAGTTATAATTTATGTGAATTTAAAAAAGGAAGAGAAATGAAAAAATTACTACTTTCAATGGCAGCATTGCCATTAGTAATCGGTGGGTTGAGTGTAAGTGCAAGTGCAGACGGGATTAATATTTTAGACAATATTAAACTAAAAGGTCAAATTCGTCCTCGTTTTGAGAGTGTTGATGACGGAAAAGCAACAACAGCAAATGCAAGTGCATATACTGTAAGAACAAAATTAACAGCAACAGCAAATCTCCTTGGTGTAGATGGACTTTCTGCAAGTATTGGTATGATTTCTGTAAATAATTTAGGCTCACATGAGTATAACTGGAACGGAACAGCATATAATGATGGAACAAAGCTATATTCAAAGGTTGTGGATCCTCAACAGGCGATGATTTCAAATGCTGAAATCAATTACAGTGTTGATAAAACAACAGTACATGCAGGACGCAGTCAAATAAATCTTGACAACCAAAGATTTATCGGTACAGTCGGCTGGAGACAGTTTGAACGTTCTTATGATACGGTTTTTGTTGCAAACAACTCTATAAAAAATCTTTCAGTATTAGTTGCGTGGGTTTATGGTTTTCAGGGTGTAATCGCCGGACCGACTGCTGATACGAACAGTGTACTCGTGCATGCTGCATATAAAGTAATGCCGGAATTAAAAGTGACTGCCTATGATTATATGATTGCAGGAGCACACGATACCTATGGTATAGCATTGACAGGAAAAGTAAAAACTGATATGGCAAAATTAAGCTACCGTGCTGAATATGCTTTGCAGAAAGATTCTACTATGGAAATCCATAACAGTAACGGTAAAGCAGATGCTTCTTACTATAACTTAGACTTAGGTGCAAATGTAAACGGTATTTTAGCCGGTGTTAATTATGAGTTCTTAAGTGGTAGTACAGGAACAGACGGAAAAACAAACTTTAACCCTATGTTGGGAACAAATCATAAATTTAATGGTTGGGCGGATGTCTTTTATGTTGGAAACAGTGGACCACTTGGCGGTTTAAAAGATTTTAATGTACGTTTGGGATATACTGCAAAAGGTCTTGGAAAATTACTTGCTGTCTATCATACATTCACTGCTGATAAAACGATGGGTGGGCTCGATGACTTAGGTTCTGAGTTTGATGCAGTATATACAAATAAAATTCCTGGTGTAAATAATTTAACAGGTCTTTTAAAATATGCTGATTATTCAAAAGGGACAGTTGCCGGATACACAAACGATATTCAAAAAATATGGGTTGGTTTAGACTATAAATTTGCTACAAAATAAAAAGTAAATTTCATAAAGAGAGGTAAAGTGCAAACACTTTACTTTTCTAAGACAAGAGTTTCTACAAATTTCATATTGACTCCAAGCTTAGAACAGGGTTTTAGTCTTTTAAGACATAAAGCCCGCACTAAAGTACGGGTTCTGAAAAAGTTGAGTAGATTTTTCGGAACCTAGACTTTAGTCTAGGCTGATTTTCTTAAAAGCTAATATATTATTTGCATCACACATTAAATCGAAAGTGCATAATATCACCGTCTTGGACAATATACTCTTTACCTTCTAATCTCATTTTTCCGGCTTCTTTTGCTTTTGCTTCACCGCCACAGGCTATAAAATCTTCATAAGCGATAACTTCAGCACGAATAAAACCTTTTTCAAAATCGTTATGAATGGCTGCTGCTGCTTTTGGGGCAGTTGAGTTTTTACGAATCGTCCAAGAACGCACCTCTTTTACACCGGCAGTGAAGTAGCTCATAAGACCGAGTTTATCAAAACCTTTGTGTATAATCTGTTCAAGTCCGGATTCTTCAACACCTAAATCTGTTAAAAACTCCTGCGCTTCATCATCTTCAAGCCCGATAAGTTCTTCTTCGACTTTTGCACAAAGTTTGATAAGCTCACAATTGTTTTTTTCTGCATGCTCGCGTAATGCTTTTACATATTCATTGTCTTCCAAAAGACCGTCTTCATCCGTATTTGCACCATACATAATCTCTTTGTCGGTTAAAAAACGCACTTCACGATTGAGTTGGCGATACTCATCAGAGTCTGCTTTTTCAAAGTTGCGTGCTAAATTTCCTTCGCCTAAAAACTCCAAAAGTTCTTGAGCCATTTCTAAAACAGTTTTTGCACTTTTATCAGCTTTTGCCTGTTTTTTAAGTCTCTCGATTCGATTTGCAAGCACTTCAATATCAGCCAAAATCAATTCACCTTCGATGATTTCTACGTCACGCAAAGGATCAATGCTCCCTTCATTGTGAACAATATTTTCATCTTCAAAACATCTGACAATCTGTAAAATCACTTCTGTCTCACGTATGTTTGAAAGAAATTTGTTTCCAAGACCTTCGCCTTTGCTTGCACCTTTTACAAGACCTGCGATGTCAACAAAATCAATAGTAGAATATTGAATTCTCTCAGGGTTGACTATTTTTGCAAGTTCATGCAGTCTCTTGTCCGGAACAGGCACAACAGCCTTGTTTGGCTCTATGGTACAAAATGGGTAGTTGGCTGCCTCCGCGTTTTGTGCCTTTGTTAATGCATTAAAAGTTGTTGATTTACCGACGTTTGGAAGTCCGACTAAGCCTATTGCTAATCCCATGATAACCCTTTAGAAATATTTTTTGAAATTATATCTAAGTAAATTTAAAATTAAGAGTGGTACAATAGGCAAAAATTAAAGGATTAAAATGAGTGTACTTTTAGAATTTTCAATGTTTCCGACATCTGATAACTGTCGAGATGGCAGTTCCGTATCTAAACAAGTGGCTAAGATAGTAGATGCTATAGATAAAAGCGGCGTAGCATACCAACTCACCCCGATGGGAACAGTTGTAGAAACAAATACAATGCGTGAGGCTTTAGACATTATTGAACTTGCGTATGAGCAGGTAAGCGGTTGTGACAGAGTCTATTCTTCATTGAAATTTGATATACGTAAAAACACGAAAAACAGACTGACTTCAAAGATTAAGTCCATAGAAACACAACTCAAGAGAGAAGTCCAAAAATAATGGACTTCCAACTTTAGCCTAATGTCTCTCTGACAATTTTTACAGCTTCAACCATATTTTTTAAACTTGGTTTTACTTCTTCCCATTTACGTGTTTTAAGTCCACAGTCAGGATTTATCCATAACTGCTCTTTTGGAAGTACCTCCAAGAGTGAATGAATCTGTGTGACAATCTCTTCTACAGATGGAATTCTCGGTGAATGAATATCATAAACACCTGGCCCCACTTCTTGTTTATAGCCGACTTTTGCAAAAATTTTCAACAATTCATTTCCGCTTCTCGCCGTTTCTATCGAGATAACATCCGCATCCATAGCTTCAATAGTCGCAATAATGTCATTAAATTCACTGTAGCACATATGTGTATGAATCTGTGTCTCTTGTTTTGCACAACTTACTGAAAGTTTAAAATCTCTGACTGCCCAATCTTCATACTCTTGCACTTTTGCTTTTCGCAAAGGATAGCCCTCTTTAAATGCTGCTTCATCAACTTGGATGATTTTGATGCCGGCTTTTTGCAAATCATCTACTTCATCACAAATTCCAAGTGCAATTTGCTTGCTGACTTCACTACGCTCCATATCATCACGCACAAATGACCAGTTTAAAATCGTAACAGGACCTGTGAGCATGCCTTTCATGATTTTGTTTGTTTTGCTTTGCGCATAGGTGATCCAGTCTACTGTCATTGGTTTTGGACGAGAAATGTCACCGTAAATGAAAGGCGGCTTTACACATCGGCTGCCATAACTCTGTACCCAGCCGTTTTTGGAAAAGCCATAACCCTGAAGCTGTTCTCCGAAGTATTCAACCATATCATTGCGCTCTGGTTCCCCATGGACTAAAATTTCAAGTCCACACTCTTCTTGAAAAGCTACACAGTCATCTATGTATTTTTTCATCTCATTTTTATAGCTTTTTTCATCCAAGTTACCATTTTTATATTCTCGTCTGGCATGTCTTATCTCTGGTGTTTGCGGAAATGAACCGATAGTTGTTGTTGCCAGTGGCAGGTATTGCAACTTTGCTTTTTGCAGTTGTATCCTTTGTTCATATTTTCCCTCACGTTCATACTGACTGATGCCGGCAACTCTTGCCTGTACCTCTTCATCATGAATAAGTTTTGAAGTTTTTCTTGAAATATTTGCTTTTTTGTTTGCTTCTAAGCGTTCGAGATCATTTACATGTAAAGCCTCTTTTGAATGAAAAAAGATTTTACTGATAAGCGCAATTTCATCTAACTTTTCAACGCCATAGCTGAGCCAGTTTTTTATCTCAGGATCCATTTTTTCTTCATATTTTAAGCTAAAAGGTACATGTAACAAAGAGCATGAAGAAGAAACCAAGATATTATTTTTGTTTATATGTAAAGCAATATTGTTGAGAATATTAATACTCTTTTCAATATCGTTTTTCCAAATGTTTCTTCCGTCAACCACACCTGCTATAAGTGTCTTGTCGGACTTGGCAATGAGTTCGAGTGAGTCAAAGTTTTCTTGACCATATAAAAAATCAAGTCCAAGAGCCCATACCGGAGTATGCAAAAGAATTTTTGTTGCTTCACATGAGTGTTCAAAATATGTTACAACTGCAATTTTTATATTTTTAGAAACATTGGCAAGTTTGTCATAGGTCGGTTTTATAAGGCTCAGCACTGTTGTCTCAAGGTCTTTTACAAATATAGGTTCATCAATTTGTAAAGTAACACTCTCATCAAGTTTGGCTATTTCCTGAAGAAGATCTTCATATACAGCCAAAACTTTAGAATAGAGTTCATAAGTATCACCACCGTCCACTCTTTTACAAAGCCCTAAAAATGTCAATGGTCCTATGATGTTAATCTTACATGTAAGCCCCTGTTCTTTTGCCTCTTTATATTCTGATATGATTTTATCGGCATTTAATTTGTACTCATCTTCAAGTGATAATTCAGGAACGATGTAGTGATAGTTTGTATTAAACCATTTTGTCATCTCCATCGCTACGGCATCTTTGTTGCCTCTTGCCATTGCAAAATAGCGTTCTTCCCCCTGCAGATGTGTAAAGCGCTTTGGCACAGCATTTAGTGTGACTGCCATATCAAGCATGTTGTCATAAAAAGAAAAATCATTTGTGCTGATATATTCTATACCTGCATCTTTTTGATACTCCCAGTGTCTTTGCTTCAATGTTTTTGCTACTTTTTCAACTTCACTAAAGCTGCTTTTTTTTGCCCAATAGTTCTCAAGGGCAAATTTCAGTTCTCTTTGTTCTCCAATTCTTGGAAATCCTACTACATATGTATTTTTTGACATTACAATATCCTTTGATTTGAGTCATTTCTGACTAAAAATTTTATTTTTATAATTTTTTTTGATTAACTGTTTAGGATATTGAAAAAGGAGGGTGGATACCACTGCGGCGAAATGCAAAACATACCGTATAAAACGGGCACCTCGGAATATAGTGGTTGAGTAAAACCATCAATTTTGATTTAATGGTAAAGAAGAGATGACAATGACACGGTTTTGAGCTGTTAAACAATGCTAATGCAGTTGCAAGAAACAGTTCTTTTAATGACATTTTCTCTCCCTTTTTTTAAATTATTGTGCAATTATAGCATAATTATTTGATACTTTTTAGAAACTCACTCATAAAACGGACACCTGCACCGGTTCCGCCATATACATTGACATCCCAGGGACTTTCAGTATAAGCGCTTCCGGCTATGTCAAAATGCAGCCATTTGTCTTTGTTTTCTTCTTTGATGAAGTTGTCTAAAAAGAGTCCTGCTGTAATCGCCCCACCATAAGGCTTGTTTGAAATATTACAGATATCGGCTATTTCACTTTTGAGCTGTTTTTTCAAATACTTGTTAAACGGCAGGGAAGCTGTCAATTCTCCGGCTCTGCTCGAAGCTTTGGAAATGTCATGTCTGAGTCTGTTGGAATGTCCCATAACGCCGGTTGTATATTGTCCAAGTGCTACCATACAGGCACCCGTAAGTGTTGCAAAATCAAACAAATAGTCCGCTTTTACTTTTTCCTGTGCATAATCAAGCACATCTGCAAGAACTAAACGACCTTCTGCGTCGGTATTTCTTACTTCTATCGTATCGCCTTTGCGAGAAGTTAAAACATCATCAGGTTTGTAGGCATTTCCGCCTATCATGTTTTCAACGGCACCGACAAAAGCGTGTACTTCAATATCGAGTTTTAATTCACTGACTGCCTTAATGATACCCAGCACTGCACAGGCTCCGGCTTTGTCCATTTTCATTGTTACCATTGAAGTGGCAGGCTTTAGGCTCAGTCCACCACTGTCATATGTCAAACCTTTACCTACCAGAGAGATGATTTTTTTAGGGTTTTTCGATTTGTATGCCAAATGAATGAGTTTTGTATCGTGACATGAAGCACGCCCGACTGCGAGCATAGCCTCACATTTTTCTTTTTTGAGTTCTTGATGTCCTAATACAGTGCATTTAAGTGAGTTTTCGCGTGCGAGTTTTTTCGCCAGTTTTGCAAAAGAGGGCGGATTTAAATCATCTGGAGCAATATTTACTATGTCACGTGTATAGCATGTTGCATCAGCTATAATGACAGCTTCTTCAAAAGCATCTTTTAATTCGGCTACATCTTTACATGTAAGGTAGATGTTTTTAAACTTCTGCTTCTCATTTTTTGTTTTATATTTGTTAAATTCATATCCGCCAAGGATTAAACCTTCCACGAGAGCTTTGATATTGTTTTTTTCTACTGTAAAACTCGCAGATTTATAGTTTGATGTTTTTAAAGATTTTATTGCTGTGCCTGCCGCACTGCGAATATTGTCAGCACTGCTATCTTCAATGCCGCACACAAGTGTGTTCTTTTCATACAAAGAACACAGAGTATCTTGTTTGGCTTTGAAACCTGACTTGTTAAGCAGTTTATAGTCTCTGTGTGTGCCCAGATTCTGAGGCATGACAAATTCTACACTCACATTGTTTTTTGCATTATATGCTTTTTCAGTAATTAATTTTATATTCATAGTGTTCCATTTTGTAAATTTATTTTTCTATATCATAGCAAAATATTAGCCAATAAAGAATAAAATATTAATTTTATGATAGTATACACATATGATAAAAAAACAAATTTTAATACTAGAAGTGAATCAGCATAATTTTGATGTTTTGAACTCATTATTAAAGAAACATGAGTTTACATGTAAGGCAGTGCTGAATTTAAATGAATTTGATATTGTGAAAAAAAATATAGATGAATATAATCTTATTTTGGTAAACACAAGTATTAATTATCTGGACTTAACTCAAACAATTTTTGAAAGTAGTTTTGACAGTTCCGTGAAAATTCCGACTGTTTTTATAGACAGTGCAGAGCTATACAGCAAAGAGAAACTTGATAAATGTTTCAAAGCCTGTGGATGTGATTATATAAAAAAACCTTTTGCTTCTTTGGAAATAATTGACAGAGTGTCCTATCATTGTGAAGTGTTTACAAAACTTCAGGAATATAGATTAAGAATGGATAAACTTGCCAATCTTGCAACGGTTGATCAACTTTCAAAATTAACATCAAAAATGCAGATGCAAGCCATTTTAAAATATCAAATAGACTATTATAACCGCTACAAAACAGATACAACAATAGTTTATTTTTCTCTTGTTAACATTAATAAAATAATTGGTATGTTTAGCTTGCATCATGGTGAAAAACTTATATCGCTTTTTGCAAAAGAATTAAAAAATTTGATTCGCAAATCAGATGTATTGGCAAGATGGGAAGGTTCAGATTTTATTCTTATATTGACAAATACCAGTGAAAAATCATCCGAAGTATTTATTAAAAAAATTAGCGCAGCGCTTTCTCGAGCAGAATCAATTGAAAAATCAAATCTTGAAATTGCATTTGGAATTACTGGCTTTATGGAAAATGATGAGATGAAAAATGTGATAGAAAGAGCTAAATATGCTCTTTATGAAGCAAAACAACAAAGATATGGAAAAATCTTTATTGCCTAGTTTCATTTAATCAAAATGCAAAATATCTTTTGCCTGAATCATGTCTTTGTCACCGCGGCCTGAGAGGTTGACGATGATGAGTTTGTCTTTTATGTCAGGCATCTTTTTTAAATAAGCGACTGCATGGGAACTTTCAAATGCCGGAATGATTCCCTCTTTTTGCGAAAGCCATACAAAAGCATCCAAAGCCTCCTGATCGGTTATATTGTCATAAATAACTGATTTGTTGTCTTTGTGAAAAGCATGTTCGGGTCCGATTCCTGGATAATCTAGTCCTGCACTTATAGAATGCGCTTCAAGAACCTGTCCGTCTTCATCCTGGAGCAGATAGCTCATCTGACCATGCAAAATACCGGGACGCCCTTTTTCCAAAGAACAGCCGTGTTTGTTCGTATCTAAGCCAAGTCCACCGGCTTCAATACCGATACATTGCACCTCTTTATCATCTAAAAAGTGTTGAAACATACCGATAGCATTGCTGCCTCCGCCTATACAGGCAAGCACATAATCCGGCAGTCTGTTCTCTTTTTGTAAAATTTGCGCTCTTGCCTCCCAGCCGATAATTGCCTGAAAGTCGCGTACCATCATAGGGTAGGGGTGTGGACCGGCAACTGTTCCTATGATGTAAAAGGTATCTCTTGCATTGGTGACCCAGTGACGGATGGCATCATTCATTGCATCTTTAAGTGTTCTGCTGCCACTCTCAACAGCATTGACCTTTGCACCAAGAAGTTTCATGCGAAAAACATTCAGTTCCTGACGCTCTACATCTTTTGCACCCATAAATATTTCACACTCCAAATCAAGCAGTGCTGCGATGGTTGCTGTTGCCACACCATGCTGTCCCGCACCGGTCTCTGCAATGACTTTTTTATAACCTAAGCGTTTTGCCATCAAACCCTGTGCAATAACATTGTTTACTTTATGCGCACCGGTATGATTTAAGTCTTCACGTTTGAGGTAAACCTTTGCACCGATTTCTTTGGAAATATTTTCGGCATAAAAAAGAGGACTCGGACGGCCGACATAATCTTTTAGATAGTAGTCGACCTCTTTCCAGAACTCTTCATCAAAGCGAATAGCTTCATATTCAACTTTGAGTTGCAGAAGTGCAGGCATAAGCGTTTCAGGAACATAGCGACCACCGAAAATTCCAAAATGTCCGTTTTCGTCAGGATCATATTTTGAAGGGCTGGGAATATACATCATTAGTTAACCTCTATCACTGAATATACATCAGTTTTTTCTTGTAGTTTTTTTATACCGTCAAGGAAGGTAAGGCCTATAATAAAACAGCATTCGATACATGTAGCACCTGTCTGGTTGACAAGTGTGGCAGCCGCATTTGCTGTACCGCCTGTAGCTATTAAATCATCTATTACGAGGACTCTTGCACCGATTTGTTTGCCAAAAGCATCTATATGAACTTCGATTTCATCTACTCCGTATTCAAGTGCGTACTTTTCGCTGATGGTTGTGTAGGGAAGTTTCCCTTTTTTGCGAATAGGTACAAATCCAATCCCGAGCATTTGTGCCAAAGCCGCTCCGAATATAAAACCTCTGGCATCAATACCGGCAATATATTCAAGATTATACTCTTTATATCTTTGGTAAAGATGATTCATCAAAACACCATATGCCTCTTTGTTGTTGAGTAAAGTAGTGATATCTTTGAAGACAATACCCGGTTTTGGAAAATCTTGTATATCTCTGATTGAGTCTTCCAAGATTTTTTTTTCAGTTTTACTTAGTGTTATCATTTTCATCCTTATAAAAGTGCGTCAATACGGCTTTCCAGTGCTTTAATCTTTGCATTGAGCCTGTCTACTTCCTGTCTGTGTTTTGCATTTCTTTGTTTTAAAACCTTTAATTCATTTCTGAGTTTTGTCAGTTCTTCGCTTAATATATCGACATTTCCAAGAGCACGCTGGAGTTGAATCTGGTACTTTCGAATTAAAATTTCTGCCTCCTGAAGCGTTAATTTCATTAAGTCATTGCTTCTTTGTTCTTTATTTGTAATGCTTTTGAAATAAAACATTTTTACAAATAAATATATAGAGACAATAGAGAGTATTGTTAAAAGTGACCATTCTCCAAACATAGCTTTTCCTTGAATGTATTTGTTAGAGTGTTTCTATTTTTGCGACTCTGGCAATGTGACGGCCACCTTCAAAGCTTCCTGCTATCCATGCATCAATGATGGATTCGGCAACACCTTTTCCGACAATTCTCTCTCCAAAGCATAAGATATTTGCATCATTGTGTCCGCGTGCCACAGTTGCGGTATAGGCATCATGGCACAGTGCAGCACGAATACCGTGGTGTCTATTGGCTGCCATACTCATACCGATTCCGCTCCCGCAGATTAAAATACCTTGGGAGTTTTCATCTTCCAGAACTGCAGTTGCAACTTTATGTGCATAATCAGGATAATCAACTCTGTCTGTTGTGTATGGACCGAAGTCATGTACTTCATGCCCTTTTGATTGTAAAAGCTCTACTGTCCAGTTCTTCAGTTCTAAACCTGCATGATCGGTACCTATATAAAATTTCATCTTTCCTCCTCTAAGATAGTAACAAATGTATAATTGCCTGCACCGGCATAAAAAGTACATATTGATTTAAGGGGGTCATTAAAATAATGAGTACAATAATAATCCCGTATCTGTCATATTTGTAATAAAACTCTGCAATAGAATTTATTTTATATTTTAACGCAAGATGCATTAAAAAATGCCCACCGTCAAACTGGGGAATCGGAAGCAGATTAAATACGCCTAAAACTATATTGATGATAAGCAGTTGGTATATAAATATATAGAAAAATATATAAAACAGAGAGTCAGCAGTTGTCGGTGTACTCATAGCAGTCAGAGTGATTGCTGCAACTGCACCCATAGTAAAATTATAGACAATACCTGCTAAATCCACCTGCATGGCGGCATTATATCCACCTCTGCTTATGACTGTAAAGGTATTGATTGGAACAGGTTTTGCCCAGCCGAACAAAATACCGCCGTCTGAGCCCAACAGCATCGGTAAAAAGTACATAGTAGCAGGCACTATGATAGTTCCGACCAAATCTATATGCGAAATTGGGTTTATTGTTAAACGTCCTGCATTTTTGGCTGTCATGTCACCGTACATGTAAGCAACCCAGCCATGCATAATTTCGTGTCCGATAATTGCAACAGCAAGTGCTAAAACGGCAGCTGCTATTTTTAATAAATCAAGTGAGTCCATAATATTCTTTGTCTTCTTTTTCTCTTTCTTGTATTGCTTTTTTTAAGTGCTCCGGTTTTTCCAAATCGGCAGGTGTTTTTCCTATTCTGTCCCATCGAATTTTATAATCTTTGTCAATTGAAAAATAGATAAACCAAGGTGTTCCTTCAATATTTTCATAAGGAACACTTCCCCAAAAACGGCTGTCATTGGAGTGGTCACGATTGTCACCCATCATAAAATAATGGTCTTTTTCGACTTTGAGCGGGTTTACATAAAAAATCTGTATCGGAAAACGCCCGTTATTTACGATTTTCGGATCATGATGAATACCGGGATGTTTTTTCATATAAGGATTTTTTACCCACAGTTTTCCGTCAAAAATTGCTATTTCATAATCTTTATAATTCTTTTTAATCCATTCGTCACCTTCTTTAAAATGAAGAAACAGGTTTTTGTCAGCAACAAACAATTCGTCTCCTGGAAGAGCAACACAGCGTTTTACAAAATGCTGTTTAATGTTCCCAGGGTATCTGAAAATGACGATATCACCGTGCTTTGGGGTGTCTCCATCGACAATTTTCAGCTCTTTGCTCCATGGAATGATGGGAATTTCCAAAAACGGAATATAGGGCATAGGAATACCGTACGCAAATTTTTTGGCAAAAAGGTGGTCTCCGATCAAAAGGGAGTCTTTCATGCTGCCGCTTGGTATACGAAAAGCCTGGGCAACAAAAAAAATAGTAAAAAGAACAATGACAATGGTCCCTGTCCAGGAGTTTGACCATTTATATGCTTTATGTAAGATTTTTTTCATCGAATCAATCTTTTTGCTGTGCATTGAGTTTTGCGGCTTTGAGTGTATTGCTCAAAAGCATTGCAATAGTCATCGGTCCGACACCACCGGGAACAGGAGTAATATAGGAACATTTTTGACTGACATTTTTAAAATCCACATCACCGACAAGTTTGCCGTTGTCCGCTCTGTTAATTCCAATGTCTATTATGATAGCACCTTCTTTGACCATATCTTCTTTGATGAGATTAATAACACCGACACCGACAAGAATAATATCTGCATTTAATGTATGTTTTTTTAAGTCATCTGTAAAGATGTGACACACCTCAACAGTGGCATCTGCGTTGAGCAAAAGAGCAGCCATAGGTTTTCCGACAATATTCGAAGCACCGACAACACAACAGTTCTTTCCTTTTACATCAATGTTATACTCTTTTAAAAGCTCCATGACACCCAGTGGTGTGCAGGGAACAAAACCGTCCAGGTTTGTGACAAGGCGTCCTACATTGTAGGGATGAAAACCGTCAACATCTTTTGCAGGATCAACAAGTTCAAGAATCTTTGTTGTATCAATTTGCGGAGGCAGTGGAAGCTGCACCAGTATTCCGTCAATATTTGGGTTTTGATTCATCATTTTGATGGTATTTTCTATCGCATCTTGAGAAATGTCTTCGGGCATTTCATGGCTGACTGAGTAAAAACCGACCCTGTCACAGGCTTTTTTCTTCATGCTGACATATGCCTGGCTTGCAGGATCCTGTCCTACAAGTATTACGGCAAGTCCCGGAGTTCTGTCTGTTTGTACTTTTAATTTGGCAACTTCATCCGCCACATTGTTTTCAATTTTTTTTGCAAGTGCTTTCCCATCAAGAATCTGCATTTAAACCTCTTAAATAAATTTTTTGATATTATACCCTTTTAAAATAATATTAGGCTAATGATGAAACATATCTTTTTTTTAATGATTCCCCTGTTTGTATACGCTTCAAGTACTTTTATAACACCGATGGAATATGCTTCACAACTTTATAAAAACCCAAGAGGCATAGGCTGTCAAAATTGTCACGGAGAGAACGGGGAGGGGAAAGTCATAGCTAACTATGTGCATAAAAAAAAGAAAAAAAGTTTTGTCGGTCCAAGAATTAACAACATTGAATTCAATAGCTTTTATAAAGTTCTGAACCAAAGGAAAAGAGGTATGCCGAGATATTTCTTAACGACAGAAGAAATTCAGGCCCTGTATCTGTATCTGCACAAAAACGATAAAAAGAAAAAAGATGTTAAATAAAATCAAAGAAGCATACGAAAACAGAGACCTGGCTGCACTTGATGCTTTGGCTGTGCCAACATTTCGCCACATCAACAAAAAAAACAGTTTTAAATCAGTATTGATGCTCTCTTGTCATAATATTAAACATCTTTCTAAAATACAAAGCCTTGATGCAGAGTGCATTATGTTGAATCTGGAAGATGGTGTCAGCAAAGAGGACAAACCTTTTGCTCTCGCTTTGGCAGCTGTTTTTCTCTCTCAACTTAAAAAGAGTGACAAGAAACTGGTTGTTCGTGTGAATGCTTTGGATGAGGGTGGTTATGATGAAGTCGCCTATCTTAATCAGTTTATGCCCGATGCTGTCCGTGTACCAAAAATTAAAAACAAAGAAGAAGTAAAAAATGTACTGGCTCTTTTGCATGAGGAAATAGACTTGCATCTTTCAATAGAAACAGCCGAGTCCTGGCATAACCTCAATTCTTTGGCAATAAATAAACGTGTCAATACATTTTATCTTGGTATTTTAGATCTCTTTGCAGATATGGGACTGCCCCAAAGTCTTATTAATCTAGATAACCCAACGATGAAGTATATGCTTGCACATTTTTTGATTAGTGCTAAAGCGATGAAAGTAAAACCTGTTTCTTTTGTGTTTCAGGAGTTTGAAGATTTAAAAACTTTTGAACAATGGTTACTGCTTGAAAAAGAGATGGGATATGATGCAAAAGCCTGTATCTCACCGGGACAGGTGAAACTTGTACATAAAATATTTGTAGATACAGAAGAAGAGCTAAAAAGGGCAAAAATCATTGTGAAACTTTTTGAGATGCATCGTGATGAGGGTATTACCGGTTTTGTAGATGAAGAGTATGGGTTTATTGACGAACCGATATACAAAGGTGCCCTGAAACTGTTGGCCGCACAAAAAGACTAGTATCCTGCCAGATTATAAAATACATTGTATCGTATCAGCGTTGTCTCTTTTGGTCTTGGATACCTGCTGTAGGCATACTCTATAGTCTCTTTCGTTGTATCATCAAGAATATAGTAGCCACTCTTGGAAATAAAGCGAAAACCTGTCATATCTCCGTTTGGATGCAAATAGAATTCTATTACATTGCTTCTGTTTACATGTAAACCCCGTGGGATATTGACTCTTGCAACACGATTAAGGACCTGTTGGGTAATTCTGCGCATAATCTCCTGGTTATCTAAAATATACTGCTGTTGTCCGGGTGTAAGTTTGCCAAATTCATCCCCGTAGAGTTTTTTAATATTTTGAGAAATATTACTGTTGTTGTGTGTGGCTTTTTTCTTGACACTTTTTGTTTCCTGGGCAGATTTGTCTTCATAAAGCCAAGAGAGTTTTTTTGGCTTTTCCTTTGGCTTTTTTATTTTTTTTGGTTGGGCTTTTTTTTCTAAAGGAATATAGGATTTTTTTGTCGGAAGGGGTTTGATCTTTGGCTGTTTCACTGTTTTTTTGATGATTTTTTTTGTTTTTTTCGGCTTGTTTAATTTTGGTTTTCTCGGTGTTTTCTTTGGTTCATATTTTACAGTTTTTTGTTTTACTATTTTTTTAAGCTGGGAACCTTTTGGCATTGGCGGAACAATAGCTGCAGGTTTTGGCTTTTGTTTTGTTATTCCTGATTTTTTATGCTTCTTCGGCATCTCTTTGAGGGATATTTTAATTCTTTTTTCTTTGAAAACTGCTTTTTTTTCTGTATCCGGTGTAAAAGTCCACAGTATCCATAAAAGCAAAAACAGAAGCAGATGTATCAGTAAAGCAACGAAAAAGGCAAAAGAAGATCTGTTCAAAAATAATCCATTATTTAATTTATGAGATTATATCAAATCAATATTAATAGTGTTGCTGTCGTTTAGCAATACTTAGATATAATTATAAAAAAATAGAGATACAAGGTTGCAAATGAATACAGAGGCATCACAAAGAGCATTTGAAGAGGCACAGCGTTTAATCCCGGGTGGGGTTGATTCACCGGTAAGAGCATTTAAGAGTGTGGGGACAACACCTCTGTTTATCACTGAGGGTACAGGCGCCTACCTTAAAGATGTAGACGGGAATGAGTATATTGATTATGTCCAAAGTTGGGGACCTTTACTTTTTGGACATCGTGATGAAGCTATAGAAGCTGCTGTTATTGATGCGGTAAAACATGGTTTGAGCTTTGGCGCACCGACATTGGCAGAGACAGAACTTGCAAAGCTTGTTGTCGGCTTTTTTGACTCCATTGACAAAGTACGTTTTGTAAGCAGTGGAACAGAAGCTGTGATGAGTGCTATCCGTCTGGCACGCGGCTTTACAGGACGTGATGATATTGTGAAGTTTACAGGATGCTATCACGGACACAGTGATGCTCTTTTGGTCGAAGCGGGAAGCGGTGCGGCGACTTTTGGAAATCCCTCAAGCCCCGGTGTTCCGGCTGACTTTACAAAACACACGCTTTTGGCTGAATATAACAATATAGAGAGTGTCAAAAAATGTTTTGCGGACTCCGACAATATTGCCTGTGTGATTATAGAACCAATTGCAGGCAATATGGGACTTGTCCCTGCTGACAAAGAGTTTTTGCATGCACTCAGAAAGCTTTGTGACGAACACGGTACCCTGCTTTTGTTTGATGAAGTGATGAGCGGATTTCGCGCAAGTGTTCACGGTGCCGAGTCGATAACAGGGGTAAAACCTGACATCGTCACACTCGGAAAGGTGATAGGCGGGGGTATGCCGGTCGGTGCCTTTGGTGCACGCGCAGAGATAATGGCAATGCTCTCACCTGAAGGTCCTGTATATCAGGCAGGGACTCTCAGCGGCAATCCTGTGGCAATGGCAGCAGGGCATACTGCTCTGATGAAACTCAAAAACAATGCAAGAGTGATTGATGTTTTAAACGAAAGAGCCACAAGACTGGTAGAGGGAATGCAAAGTGCCGCTGCAAAGTACAATATACCTATGCAGATAGATACCAGAGGTTCAATGTTCGGTTTTTTCTTTAATGACAAACCTGTAAAAAACTTTAGTGATGCAGCAAAGAGTGATGCAGAACTTTTTGCAAAGTTTCATACTGGCATGCTTGAGCGTGGACATTACTTTGCCTGTTCTTTATATGAAACAGGGTTTATTTCCACGGCAATTACAGATGAAATGATAGAAAAGACTGTAGAGGCGAGTGATGCAGTCTTTAAGGAAATTACAAATGTCTGATGACATGCAAGATAAGGTGAAGAGCGAAGCTAGAGAGATGGGGCAGCGCAAACCAAGAATAAAGCCTATTGTAGAGGCGGCAGACAGTCTCTCTTTGGGTATATCCATGGTGGTGGCGGTACTGTTGGGTGTCGGTATTGGCTGGCTGTTAAAAAGATGGACAGATATCGAGTGGCTTTTTTGGGTAGGTGTTTTCATTGGAGTTGCAGCAGCAATATTAAATATCTATAAAGCATACTCAAAACAATACAAAGAGTTTGAAAAACTGGCAAAAGAAGACAGATATGCGATAAAAAAACAACTTGAAGATGATGAGGATGAGGATTACGGTGAAAAAAACTATTAGTATTTTTTTTGTGGTACAGATTCTGATTTTTATCACATATTTTTATTCCCAAAAAATATTTCTCAATATCGAAATTGCATTCTTGAGTGCTTTTTTGATTATACTCGGTTCCTCTTTTTCTTACAGAAAAATGGTGCAGAATAAGGTTGATACTAAAGAATATGAAGAAGATCGGGATCTGCTTGACACAATAGATGATCCGCATGGACTTTACGAAGAGGAGAGTATAAATAATACTCCGGCAGAAGAACTTGATTTAAAACAGATTGTCAAAGAAGAAAAAGCAAAAATAAAGACTTTAAGTCTAAAAAATGCAAAACACGGCTTCAGAGGAAGTGTTTCCATCGTACGAATTATACCCTATATACTGCTTATATTAGGATTTATAGCTTTGAAGAACAATGAAGTACTGGAGTTGGCATATTATCTTCCGTCTCTTTTGATCGGGATTGTAACCGGTGCTTTGGTCTCTAAAGAAGTTTTAGCTTAAGGGCAAAGATTAATGTGTTATGATTGGAAGATGTATGGATATTGATTTTTTAGTAATTTCTACATAAAAATCATATTTGTCAGCGAGCATTTTGATGTCTGGCAACATTTCTTTGTCAATATTGTCCGCTATAACTGAGATAGAAAAAAGACCATATTTTTTATCATGAAACTTAATATATTCTCCAACAATATAGGAAATTTTTGTTTCAATGACTCTGCTTTTTTGGGATGCTCTGTATATAAAATTTAACAATTTGATTAAATTGTTTGCATTGACAACAACATCAGGAATAGTAGGGTCATAGTTTTTAATAAAATTTATTTCCGAACTGATGGAATTTGAAGCAATACACAAATCTGTAATTGTAAATATATTTGTGAGTTCACCGTCAGGTTTTTTTGTATTTATTTTATAGGTTGGTGCCTGGTAGAGTTTGATACCTATACACTCTTCATCTTCATAGCCGACTGTGATGGCAAAAAATTTATATCTGCCGTATTCCAGTTCCAAAAAGGTTGTTTTGAAGCCAAAAGTTATGTTGGCATAGGTTTGGGCAAGGTTGAAAAGTTCACTGGGCTGGACAGAACCCAGTAGAAACTGAGCTTCTGTATTGAGAGAAATTATTTTTCCATTGGAACGAAATAAAATAAATGGATTATAATCGTTTTCTATCCATTTTTGTTCCAATGTCATATTCATCATTATTCTTCAATATAGTTTTTTAGTTTTCGTCCAACTTTAGGATGTTTCAATTTCTTTATTGCACTTGATTCAATTTGACGAACACGTTCACGGGTTACACTGAGTTCTTTTCCAATCTCTTCAAGTGTTCTGTCACTCTCATCATCCATGATTCCGAAACGGAGTTTGATAACGGCTTTTTCTCTTTCGTTTAACTGTTCAAGAACCTGTTCAATCTGAATTCTCAAATCATCTTTGAGTATTGCATCAGAAGGAGAAAGAGATGTTTTGTCTTCTATAAAGTCTCCAAAACGACCGTCGTCTTCGCTGCCGATAGGAGCTTCAAGAGAGATAGGCTCTTTGGTGATTTTAATGACATTTTTGACTTTTTCAACCGACAGACCGACTTCCTGTGCGATTGTATCAACATCCGGCTCTTTTCCGTTTTCCTGCAGGTGTTTACGCATAATTTTATTGATACGGTTGATCGTTTCAATCATATGAATAGGAATACGGATTGTTCTGGCCTGGTCGGCAATAGCACGCGAAATTGCCTGACGAATCCACCATGTTGCGTAGGTTGAAAATTTGTATCCTTTTTGATATTCAAATTTGTCAACTGCTTTCATAAGACCGATATTTCCTTCCTGGATAAGATCAAGGAAAGGCAAACCGCGGTTGGTATAGCGCTTGGCAATGGAAACGACAAGGCGCAGGTTTGATTTTGCCATTTTTGTTTTGGAAATTTCCGAGATATTTTTACCGCGTTTGATCTGCTCTAAAATATCAGCAAGTTTTTCCGGTTCCATATCAAAGCTGTTTTTGGAAGCCTCTTTTGTCTGTACCAGCTTTTTAATTTCCATATAGGTTGAAACCATTGTCGCTTCAGGAACCATATTGGCAATATCTTCTTTCGTCAGATCCTGAATCTTTTCCACTAAAATTTTATGATTTGCTTTTAATGTGGCATTAAAAAGAGGCAGTTTGTACTCTAGGCGTTTGAGTTCTTTATCATACCCTTCATCACTTTTGAGTGTTGTTTCCATCGCTTTTACCAATTCGTTTATAAGTTTTGAAGTAGGTCCGAGGTCAAGAAGTTTCTCTTTGAGTACAGATTTTTTGTATGTTACAGTCAAGTAGTAGTGTACAATTTCTTCTGTAAGCTCTCCGTCAAGATTTTCAGGTGCTTTTTCTGTGGCTTTTACCCAGTCTTTTTTCGCTTTTTCCAAAGCTTTGAAACTTGTAGATACTTTTTCAACTCTGCTTTTGTCTTTGACAGAGAGTGTTTTTTCTGCCGAGTCATCCTCTGTATCATCATCTCCGTCATCTTTTTCATCTTCAAAACTTTTAAAGAGTTCTTTGACACGTCTTTCCCGGTTGATAAGAGGTTCTTTGTAGTCCAGAATGAAATCTATCAAATAGGGAACAGAACATATGGCATCTATAATGATGCTTTCTCCGGCTTCTATTTTTTTAGAAATTTCAATCTCTTCTTCTTTTGTCAGAAGTGGAATTTGTCCCATTTCACGAAGATACATACGAACAGGAGAATCTGAGCGGGACCATTCAAGAAGTTCATGCTCTTTTAAAATATCAAATTTGTCTGTTTCATTGTCTTCGAGCATTTTTCGCTGGGCGCTTCTGCGTGCCTCTGCTTCTTGATCATTTAATTTTTTAGCATGTTCGCTGGATGTATAAATGCATTTTTTGTGTTTTTGGAGAAGTTTATAAATATTTTTTGCCTGAGCAGCTGTAGGCTGTTTGTCAAAAAATTCGATTAAAGATTCATAAGTGACACAATCTTTGGACTTGTGCTCTTCAAAAAAGGTCTCTAAAGCTTTGTTGAGTTCTTTTGCTGTCATATGGGAGGGTGCTCCAATTGAGTTAAGGTTTTTAAAAGGTGGATTATACCGAAATATTCTTAACAGATGCTTTTTTCTGAATAAAATTTTGTTGGAACGGACATTGCTTATTACATGTAAACTAATACAGGGGCAATAAATGCAAACAGGCTATTACAGTTCTGCTGCCGGGATGGTAACGCAGTTTAACAGACTTGATACCATTGCAAATAATTTGGCAAATGTGAATACAAACGGTTTTAAAGAAGATCAGCTTATTGTCGGTGATTTTATGCGACTGTATAAAGAGGCTAGAGATGAGCTTCCAAACAGTGACAACTCCAAAGAGAGTGCAGCTTTTTTAAACAGAACAATGACACGGGCACCACAGATAGTAGACTCTTATACCGACTATTCTGTTGGAAATATGCAAAAAAGTTCAAATTCTTTGGATTTTGCACTTTCTCGAGAGGGATTGTTTTTTGCAGTAAAAACACCCGAGGGCATACGCCTTACCCGTGATGGCGCTTTTACCCTGAATGATGAAGGAAAGCTCGTTACCAAACAGGGGTATGAGGTGCTTCCAAGTGATTATCAAAAGTCAAAAGAGGGAATCAGTTTTGCGACAATGGACAGTGTTATAGAAGTAGACAAAAACGGACAGATTTTTACCAATGTTCCAAACAGTCTCTCTCTGGTGGAAAATAAAAAATTATTCATTGCCCAGCCTGAAAATATCAAAGATCTTATCAAAGAGGGTGACAATCTTTATAAACTCCCAGATACAGACTCTTTAACAAGTATTGAACAAAGTGGTGCAGTCAGACAGGGTTTTGTGGAAAAAAGCAATGTAAATGCAGTAAAAATGATGACACAGCTTATTGAAACGAACAGACTCGTAGGAATGTATCAAAAGGTAATGGATGCGCAAATGAATGATATGAACAGAGACGCAATAGAAAAACTTGCGAAAAAAGCTTAAATAAAGGAATAATACTACTATGATGCAATCACTCTATACTGCCTCAACAGGAATGTTGGGGATGCAGACACAAATTGATACGACGGCCAATAATATTGCCAATGTGAATACTATAGGATTTAAGAAATCCCGTGCAGAATTTGCTGACTTGATGTATCATGTGATGGAATATGCGGGAACTTCAACCAGTGATACAACCAAAAGTCCTACCGGAATTGAGGTTGGTTTAGGTGTCCGTCCTACGGCAATAAATAAAATATTCTCCGAAGGATCTTTAAAGCAGACAGATAATAATCTGGATTTGGCTATTACAGGCAGAGGCTTTTTTAAAATGGAACTGCCTGACGGGACACAGGTTTATTCTAAAAACGGCTCTTTCAAAATAGATCAAAACGGAACGATTGTCAACAGTGACGGATACACATTGGTACCACAGATTGTTATTCCGCCTGATGCGACAAATATTAACATCGGTACCGACGGAACAGTGACAGTAATTCAGCCTGGACAGACACAGGCAACGCAGATAGGACAGATTCAAACAACAAATTTTATAAATCCGGCCGGTTTGCATGCCATGGGTGATAACCTCTATCTTGAAACAGACAGTTCGGGACAACCGGTTGAAGGGATTCCCGGTGTTGATGGACTAGGGACACTGAGACAGGGGTTTGTGGAACTCAGTAATGTTGAACTGGTAGTTGAACTGACAGATTTGATTACCGGGCAACGTGCCTATGATGCAAACTCAAAAATCATTACCACCAGTGATGAAATGCTTCAAACTACAAACAATCTTAAACGATAACAGACCTGTGTAACTGCATTGATATTTGTTAATATTAATGCAGTTCTTTTGTAAAATTATTTTTTAATTAACTTCATATAACATTTTAGATATAATCGCAAAATTATAATTAGTTAACAATAGGATTTTAGATGCAAAAAGCAAACATAAATGGAAAAGTTTGGAAATTTGGAAAAGATATAGATACCGATTTGATTATTGCTGCAAGATATTTAAATACTTCAGTACCCGAAGAACTCGCAAAACATGTAATGGAAGATGCTGATCCTGAGTTTATCAATAAAATGTCTCCCGGAGATGTTATCGTCGCAGGCGAAAATTTTGGATGCGGAAGCTCTCGTGAACATGCACCGATTGCCTTAAAAGCCGCCGGTGTTGCTGCCATCATTGCACCTACATTTGCCAGAATCTTTTACAGAAATGCATTTAATATGGGACTGCCTATATTTGAACTCAAAGAAGCAGATGAGATTCAAGAGGGTGATGCAATCAGTATTGATATGAATGCAGGCACAATCACAAACCAAAGTACAGATAAAACATATAAATTTACTCCGATCCCTGGCTTTATGCAGGAGCTGATAGACGCAGGCGGTTTAATGAACTTTGCAAAAAATGAACTAGAAGGAAAAAAATAGATGAAATCATACAAAATAGCACTGATAAAAGGTGATGGAATTGGTCCTGAAATTATTGACGAGGCTGTAAAAGTTTTGGATGCAGTTGCATCATACAGTGGATTTATTCTGAAATATGAAGATTTGTTAATGGGCGGATGCGCGTATGATATTACAGGTGATCCGCTTCCTCAAGAGACAATTTCTGGAGCATTGAATTCCGATGCTGTTCTTTTTGGTGCTATCGGCGGTGAAAAGTGGGATAATCTTCCTCGCGAAAAACGCCCAGAAAGCGGTCTGCTCCGTTTTAGAAAAGAACTTGGAGTATATGCCAATTTGCGTCCGGCAGTTGTATATGATGAACTTGTCAATGCTTCTTCATTAAAGCCGGAAGTCGTCCGCGGTGTTGACTTAATGGTGGTTCGCGAACTTATCGGCGGTATCTATTTTGGTGAGCCAAAAGGACGCGATGCAACCAAAGGCTGGAACACTATGGTCTATACACGTGATGAAATCGTGCGTATTGCCCATCAGGCATTTAAAATTGCAATGACTCGCTCCAAGCGTGTATGTTCCATCGACAAAGCAAATGTTTTGGATGTGTCTCAACTGTGGAGAGAAACCGTTGAAGAAGTAGCAAAAGAGTATCCGGAAGTAGAACTTTCTCACATGTATGTGGATAATGCCGCTATGCAGCTTATCCGTGATCCAAAACAGTTTGATGTCATGCTTACAGGAAATATTTTTGGTGACATATTAAGTGATGAGGCAAGTATGCTCTCGGGTTCTATCGGACTGCTGCCATCCGCTTCCATCGGTGCTAAAATCGGTGTATATGAACCTATTCACGGTTCGGCACCTGATATTGCAGGACAGGGGATTGCAAATCCTATAGCAACTATTTCTTCTGCATCCATGATGCTTCGATATGCACTCAATGAAGAAGAGGCTGCCAACAAGATTGACAATGCCATCAAAAAAACATTAAGCGAAGGCTACAGAACAGGTGACTTGGCTCAGTTTGATGCAAAAGAAGTCTGCTCAACAAGTGAAATGGGCTCAATTATTGCAAACTACATAGAAAAGTAGGCTGATTTCATATGCAGACTCTGACTTTGGCAAATATTTATGAACTGCAAGGTTTAAAAGAAGAGGCATTGGAAATTTATAAGGAAGTCTTGAAAAAAGACCCAAATAACAGTGATGCCAAAATTGCTATACGAAGACTCTCCGGTATGAGAAAAAAGTTTTTACATGTAAATGTTCAAATGAAAGAGTATTTTTTAAAGATGGATTCCGAAGTTGAGTTCAAAGAGTTTGAAAGGTGGTTATTAAAAGCATGGAACTAAAAGATGTCATATTGTCAACACTGGCTGAAATGGAAGATGAACTGCCGCAAGAGAGTGTAAAAGAAGTGCAACAGGAAACTTTTACTGAAGAAACCGAAGAGCGCCTGCCGCAAAAAGATGATGCACATACATCCATGGAGAGTGAATTAATTTATTTGAACTCCATAAGAGAGCGACTTTTAGTCCTTTTTGAAGGTTTTCAAGCGCCAAACAATGCAAATATTGAAGCCAAAGTAGACATGACACTTAACTTTTTAGAATATACTTTGGCAACAATAGACGCCCGTGTAGAAAAGTTGGAAAAGGGAAATCTGTAGATGAGTCAATATAGAGTTTTAATAGATGCAAATGATGAAAAAGGACTTGTACATAAAGTTTCAAGTATATTTTACAGTTATGATCTGAATATTCTGTCCAACAGTGAGTTTGTTGACAGGGAAAGCAACAAGTTTTTTATGCGCAGTGTAGTTGAGGGGAATGTTGACAATACAGAACTGTTTAAAGCTTTACGCGAAGTATTGCCTGAGCACTCCGGCATAAAAATCGTAAAACCTGAGAAAAAAAACATCATAATAATGGCAACAAAAGAGATTCATGCACTCGGCGATATTCTGATCCGTCATGAAGCGGGTGAACTTGAAGCGAATATTGTAGCGGTTATTTCCAATTATGATAATTTGGAATCATTTGTAAAAAAGTTTGATATTCCTTATATCACGATTTCTCATCAGGGGTTGGAGCGTCAGGCGCATGAAAGTAAAGTTATTGAGGCTGTTCAAAGCTACAAAGAGGTTGATTTTATAGTTCTGGCAAAATATATGCGAATCCTGACACCAAGATTTGTTGAAACATTCGAAAATAAAATTATAAATATACACCATTCGTTTTTACCGGCATTCATAGGTGCAAATCCTTATAAACAAGCCTATGACAGAGGGGTGAAAATCATTGGAGCGACAGCACACTTTGTAAACAACAATCTTGATGAAGGACCTATTATCGCCCAGGAAACAATCCATGTAACACATGCCTACAGCTGGAAAGATATGCAGCGTGCCGGCAGAGATGTTGAAAAAGTAGTACTTTCCAAAGCATTGAAACTGGCTCTTGAAGACAGAATTTTTACCTATGCAAACAGAACGGTAATCTTTTAATGGCATTTAACATAGTACTGGTACATCCGCAAATACCAAACAATACCGGAGCGATAGGCAGACTCTGCGTCAATGCAGGAGCTTCGCTGCACCTAATTAAACCTATAGGTTTTGATATCGATGAAAAAGCTGTTCGTCGGGCAGGTCTTGATTATTGGGATAAACTTGATTTGAAAGTATGGGAAAGTCTTGATGAATTCTTTACATGTAACGATATAGCTGATAATGCCTATTTTGCTACAACAAAAACGGACAAACCCTATTTTGATGCCAAATTCAAAGAAGGTGATTATATCTTTTTTGGTAGCGAAACAAAAGGAATACCAGAAGATCTTTTAAAGAAATATAAAGCGCAAAATATAACTATTCCTATGACAAAAGACGGGCGCAGTCTTAATCTTGCTATCAGTACGGGAATAATTCTTTATGATGCAATCCGTCAAAATTATTCTACTTTTAGCGAGGAGTAAACAATGAACAGTCTGGTTGATACAGTTATGACACTCTTTTTTGTCTTATTTATGGTTTTTATATTTGCCGGCTATCACAAAACAAAATCGCAAGAACGTGAAAAAGACAAAGATCTCAAATCCTAAAATAATTTTTCTGCCCATTTTTCTAAATGATTTTCAAACTTTTCAAACAAACTTTCTGCATTTTTTATAAGTAATGACATTTTTCATCCTTTATATAAATATGTAGTAATATTACAACAATTCAAAAAAAATATAAATAATATTGCAAATTGACAAATATTTTTTGACATTCTTCAATTTTTAGACTATACTATTGCAAATCAATATAAAAAGGGTTCAAAATGAATAGTTTTTTAGATATAGTGGAAGAGATTAAAAGCATTATCTCTGACGAAGTTGCTCCGAAAAAAGTTTTTGACAAAGATGTGGCTGCGGTATTGGGTATTTCACAGATGAATTTTGCAACAATGAAAAAACGTAACAAAATTCCATTTAACGAATTACTGGATTTTTGTGCGAAAAGAAGTATCTCTATAAACTGGCTTTTGTATGGACAGTCTCCTGAAAGTTTGGTTGAAGCAACAAATAAATTTTATATGGTCAAATACTTTTCCGATATCAATGCCAGTGCAGGAGGAGGAAGTGACATAGAGTGTGAAGAGGTAGAAGAGCTTGAAATTCCTGAGCAGTTTGTATTTATGCTCGGTGGAGAAAAAGAGCTGCAAAATATAGAAGCTATTAATGTTTCGGGTGACTCAATGGAACCTACTTTTAGTTATAATGATATTGTATTTATTAACAGAAGCAAGACAGATATCAACCGCGGTGGTATTTTTACCATAAGAACCGAAGCAGGACTTTTCATAAAACGTGTACAAAAGAGAATTGACGGAAAACTTGATATAATCTCTGACAATTCTGTCTATAGTACACAAACACTTGATGCAAATCAGGTTGAAGTTGTTGGCAGGGTTGTCAGCCGGTTTGGTGATGTAGATTAAAGGATTTTTTTGAAGTATCTGTATCTATCTTTAGTACTTGTCCTGATGAGTGGATGTTCGCAAACAACCTCACAGACTGCTTCTCATCAGAAGTTGTCAAAAACAGAATATATAAAAGGTTTAAGCGGGATTTCTCAGGATGTTTCAGAGTATACGCATGCGATAAACAAGGGTTATATTTCGTCATTAGAAAAATTTGCTAAAATGTATTTTCAGCCGTGGAATATTGACAGTATGGATATTCCGTTAGAAAATGCGATGTGGGCATATAAATTATTTGATGCCACAAACAGTTACGGAGAAAATTTACAGCCGCTTGATGATAATTTTTTTAAACAAATAAAAAACAATTCTAATTTTGAAGCCTATTCCAGTGTAAACAAACAGGCAATTAGCCTGAGAAAAGTGAGTATCAGAGCTTTTCCTACCACTAGACCGGTTTTGAGAGACCCGAATAAAGCAGGCGAGGGCTTTCCTTTTGACTACATGCAAAACTCTACCGTTGCCGCAAATAAGCCGCTTTTTGTTTCACACTATTCAAAAGACAGAGAGTGGGTATTTGTCAAATCCAGCTTTGCTTACGGATGGGTACACGCAAGAGACATTGTCTATATGGACAGGAAATGCACAGAGATGTGGCAAAAGGCACAACAGGTATTTGTTTTACAAGACAATGCTCCTTTGTACACACCGGAAAAAGATTTTTTATTTAAATCCACTCTGGGAACAATGTTTCCGCTCATCAGCCAAAATGACAAAGAGTTTTACATTGTAACAATTGCAGAATACATGTTGAAAGAACCGTATTGTGTAAACACCTCAGTCAACAGAAAAATCGGACATAAGGGAATACTGGAATTTAATGCAAAAAACATCAATCTTGTAATGGGAGAACTCTTACATGTAAACTACGGATGGGGTGGCATATACAACCAAAGAGATTGTTCTTCAACGCTGAGAGATTTTTTTGCACCGTTTGGTATCTGGCTTCCAAGAAACTCTTATCAGCAAAGCAGAGTAGGTAAGGTCGTATCTTTAGAAAATATCTCTGATGAGAAAAAAATACAAATGATTCAACAATACGGAGTCCCTTTTGAAACTCTGTTGTACAGAAAAGGGCATATAGCCTTGTATGTTGGAATGAAAAACAACAAGATAATTATTTTTCAAAATCTCTGGGGAATAAAAACACTAAAGCATGGAGTTGAGGGAAGATATATCATTGGTAAAACAGTTTTTAGCACTCTTCAAATGGGAAACAACTTGTCTGACTTTGATGAGAGTGCCTCTTTTTTAAAAAATCTCAAAAGTATGAATATTGTGACCCGTTAATTATGTTTTTATATCCAAAAGCGTTCCCATCATCTCATCTTTGGTTTTTATGGCAGTCACATTGAGAGCAGTTGCATCCTGTGCAATGATTTGATCGGGTATCTCTTTTGCCAGGTCTGTCTGGCTTCTTGGTGAGCCATTGTCATCAACTTGTCTGATTGTTGCACGCACAGAATTTGCATCCTGACTTTCTCATATGGACACACATTTTTTAAGTGTTGATTGCATCATAAACCTTTTGCTGTATCTCATCAAACGATAAAGTATAGAACTTCCCCTTGACATTGAGAGCAAACATATGTTTAATAATATCGCGGAGCAGTTTTTGAGAAAAATTAAATTTTACATTGCCTAATTTCAACCTTCTCTCAAACTCTTTATAGACAGCATACGATACAAACGAAATAAGAACATGCGCCTTTATCCTCTCTTCAATTCTATGATATATAGGTCTTATGCGCAAATCTGTCTTTGATATTCTAAATGCCTTCTCAACATCATATTGATTCTGATAGTGTGCTATAACATCATTGGCTGAGAGTGTAAAATCATTTGTTGCAAACCCTTTAATACCATCAAGTCTCTCATCTTGCATTACTCTGTCTGGATTGAGTTTGTATTTGATATTGCATTTATCATCAATATCCAAATATTTTGCATAGTATGAGAGTTTTAAGTCACTCTTGGTGATATTTTTCTTTGAGAGTTTTGCTTTGATTTTTTCTAATGCTTTTCTCTTGTTCTTTTATCTTTTTTGGCCCGTTTGGTAGAGTAAGAGAGAATAAGCTTTTGTTTGATGTGGAGTATTTGTTTTTTATCATTTTCATCTTTATAGGGTATCTCTTTTTCAATCTCTATTGTATGAATAGTTCCATTATCAAGAAAGGTTAAATTTGCAATACGTTCTTTGAGATTATTGTCAATATTTTTGATCTTATAGGCAAGGATATATTTGTAGCCATTATTTTCTAAAAAAGCTATATTTGCATGTGTAAGCATTCCTCTGTCAGCTACAACGATTGGTTTGTTTTTGAGATGAAATCTTGTTTGGAATTTTTGCAGTATATCAACAAGAGTATGCCCTTCATATTTATTTCCCTCATATAGCTCAAAGCTCAGTGGATGCCCCTCTAAGGTTGTAAACAATCCCAGCAGTATTTGGGGACGGGCAACTTTTCCCTCTTTTGAAAATCCTATGCGTCTTAAGTCATCTTCGCTCTCACTCTCGAAGTATAATGTTGTTACATCATAAAAGGTTACCGTGATAGCACCTTGCATTATTTTTTTGGTATGCTCAAACACGCACTGCTCTATTTGTTGTTTTATCTCCTCTTGGTAGATAGTATCTAGAAAGCGGTAGATTCTGTTTTTATCAATCTTTTCTTTTTTAAAATATTCAAGATAATCTATAAGGTAGAGCTTACTGCCAGGATAGAGTATTCTTGATATAACAAGCGATTTAAAAAGCTGCATCTTTTGAAAATCTAAAGCGATTTTATCGCATCCTAAATATTTGAATATTTTGCCATAAATAAGTTCATCACCTATAGGTGTTACATCTCTGTTTGCCAATGAAATAAACTCTAAATTATTTTGCTTGTCATCATCTTTTATAGTGTCAAAGAGTGTTGGATAGAGTTCTTTGTTTAATTCTTCTAATCGTTTTTGTGCTATCTCAAGATAGATTCTTTTTTCATCATCATTTTTGACACAGGCAATAGTCTCTACTACCTTATATTGCCGATGAGTCCTGTCTATGATTTGAATACTGATAGTTCCACTACTGTTTTTCTTTTGGCGAATATGCAAACTCATAGGCAAATTGTAACAAATTTATGAAGCCCGGACACACACTTTTTAGATTTTAATGGCTTTTAAATCCCTAAAATAAGGGATTCGTGTTTTTAAAAAATTAGATTTTTTATTGAAATGAGAAAGTCAGGAAGAGATTGTTCTTCAACGCTGAGAGATTTTTTTGCACCGTTTGGTATCTGGCTTCCAAGAAACTCTTATCAGCAAAGCAGAGTAGGTAAGGTCGTATCTTTAGAAAATATCTCTGATGAGAAAAAAATACAAATGATTCAACAATACGGAGTCCCTTTTGAAACTCTGTTGTACAGAAAAGGGCATATAGCCTTGTATGTTGGAATGAAAAACAACAAGATAATTATTTTTCAAAATCTCTGGGGAATAAAAACACTAAAGCATGGAGTTGAGGGAAGATATATCATTGGTAAAACAGTTTTTAGCACTCTTCAAATGGGAAACAATTTGTCTGACTTTGATGAGAGTGCCTCTTTTTTAAAAAATCTCAAAAGTATGAATATTGTGACCCGTTAATTATGTTTTTATATCCAAAAGCGTTCCCATCATCTCATCTTTGGTTTTTATGGCAGTCACATTGAGAGCAGTTGCATCCTGTGCAATGATTTGATCGGGTATCTCTTTTGCCAGGTCTGTCTGGCTTCTTGGTGAGCCATTGTCATCAACTTGTCTGATTGTTGCACGCACAGAGTTTGCATCATTTGTAATTCTTGTATCTTTTGGAATAAATCCGTCTGTGTTTACATTTGCAATATTATTTGCACTGACATTTAGTAAAGTCGTATTTGCCTGAATGGATGCAATATTATTTGAGATATTCATAAATGCCTCCTTATATTTCACAATTATAGCATAAAATTTTAATGCATAATAATTGTGAAATGTTTAGTTCCATTTAGTGCAGGTCGGCGTTGAGCTTAATTTCTCTAGTAGATCGCGATGCAGTGATTTCTCCGGTTAAAGAGTTTTGTCTGAAGTGAAGTCCATTGAAAAAAGAGAGTTGTTTTGCTTTGAAAATTTCACCCTCAATGGCTATACCTTTGTTTACTTCTCTGATTTTTTCAAGTTCAGTTGGGTAAATACCTACTTTTGTTCCTTCAAGAATTGCCAAACCGGCATCTATAATACAGCCGTCTCCCAAAGGAATACCACAAACAGAGTTTGCTCCCAAAAGACAGTTTTTGCCGATACTGATTGGGTTTCCGTCTGTTCCTGAAAGTACACCGAGAATTGAAGCACCACCTCCGACATCAGAACCGTCACCAACGATTGCAGAAGAAGAAATACGGCCTTCAACCATACTCACACCGGTTGTTCCGGCATTAAAGTTTATGTATGAAGCTCCCGGCATTACAGTTGTTCCAGCCGCAAGCTGTGCACCGAAACGTACTTTGGAAGTGTCAAGTATACGTGTATTGTCCGCAGGAATGATGTGCTGTAAAAATCTTGGAAATTTATCTACAAAATCAATATGAGGGTACTCATTTGCAAGTTTGAGTTCAATTTCAAACTCCCGCAAATAATCAAGTTCTATCGGCTGTCCGTTAGACCATGCAACATTTGGCAATGCACCGAAGGCACCGTTGAGATTGATTTCACGAAGTCCTACTTTTGCAAGAGAGATTGCATACAGTTTTAGATAGGTCGCTTCTACGCTTTCACAAGGTGCATCTTCAAATATAAAGCATACTTTGAATTCACCCTCAAGACTTCCGTTGTTTACTATTTGAGAATAGAGTGCTGAAACTACTTGAATGTTTTTGTGTGCATCACCGTGTGCTTCGTCAGAATAGGGTGTAAAAGCATTGAGACAATCTTTTAAAAACTGTAAATTTATGTCACATACGACTTCATTTTGTGTAAAATCTACTGTAATTCCTTGATCTGCAAGTGCCTGGATAAAAATCGCGGCACTGCCAAAATTTTCATCCCAGTTGATTATCGGGTAGGTCGCCTGAAGAGATTTGTTTACATTTAACTGTCCCAAGTCTACTCGTGCTATACCAAAGGCCAAAGGATCTTTGTATCCTGTTGTATTTGTTTTAATATTGTTCACCAATGCTTTAAATGCATCTGCTGTTTGAATAACGTCCATTGAATTCTCACTTAATTAATTTGATTTGCAATTATACTTAAAAACTACTAACGAAGTTTAGTATATAATTTAAATAATAAAATAAAAAGAGAATATTTTGAACACTTGGCTTGAACTACTAAAAAACGATGATTATCTTGGTATAAAAAAATATATAAAAAATGGCGGGAAACTTTCCCAAAAGAATGAGGCGGGAGAGTCTGTACTTGCCTGTGCATTACGTGCACAGTGCTCAGATGAGACAATTATGCTGCTTATAAACAACGGGGCAGATATTTTTGACTGCGATGATGAAGGCGTCAGTATTTTTGATATGGCAATCACCTATGACAAAATTGAAATAGTAAAATATCTGATAAAACAGGGTAAAGAAGTAAATGATACGACAAGAAAAAGCGGTTTTACCGCATTGATGGGTGCGGCATGTTACGGGAGAGTTGAAATTGCCAAACTTCTTTTAAAGCATGGTGCTGACAAAAATGTACGGGACTCAAAAGGTTTCAGTGCCGTAGATTTTGCCAGGAAAATGAATAAGAAAAGCATACTCGAACTTTTTGACTATGATGAAACTGCACCTAAAAACAGAGGATATGCAAGGTAGTCTATTCAAAAAACTTTTTTTGTTTCGTGTTGTCCAGAGGTTTTCTTTTCTCTTTGGCAAGCCACTCTTGCAGCAAAGATTCAACAACTTTGCTCAGGCTCATTTTGTAGCGACTACGTGAATATTTCATCGCTTCATCCCATGTGTTTTTGTCAATTAACAAACTTCTTGTCACTTCGTCTTTTGGTTTCAATGGTATCCTTGTTATGATGCTTGCAAAAGTTCTATAAAACTTCTGTAGCTGTCAACGATTTTTTGGTTTTTTGTATTTTGTATATAAAATTCTATGGCTTTTTTGCCGAGTCTGGGGATTTCATTCTTAACAGCCCAGCTGCTGACGGTGCCTTCCGGCACTTCAAGAACTTCGGCGAGTTGTTTTTGTGTAATTTGAAGCTCTTTGCAAATATCTTTGACAACATTTGATTTGTCTTTTTTGATTTTTCTGTTTGCAGGTTTTAATCTTTTTGGTTTTGGTGTTTTTTGCTGTATCTCAGTAACTGTAGTACAATGTGTATCCATCCAGGCAAGAACATTTGAAGCTTCTAAAACCCAGTCGCGGGAATTAAGCTGTTTGACAACATCTTCGCAAAACTCTTTTGCATACATCTGTGCTGTTTCTTTATTGCTGAGTTGATAGAGTATTGCAAAAGCAAGTTGTAAGGCACCTTTGGAGGTGTTTCCCCAGTCAAAACCGTTCTTGGCGTATTGATGTACATCAGTACGACTCGGGAGGTTCAGTTCTTTATATGTTACAAATTTATTGCCCAGTAGAGTCTTATGCCCTTTAAAGACATGGTTATTCATTATTAATGCCATAGTTTTATTTTCTCTTATATTTTAAAAGTGTAATGCTGTTGCTCTTTTTCTTTAAACTCCTCTTTATGAGGTGTTGAAGTCATGCGATAAACAACATATATGAGAGATAAAAGCAATAAAAGTACCAATAACCAAACTAACATGATAAAATTCTTTGATTTATGATATTTTAAATGGTATATGTTTGCGTGTGAGTTCCTCCTGAAACATATCAAAATATTTTTTTACTTCTTCTTTGCTTTCTCCGCTTAAAGAGAGTTCCACATTTGGTTTGTTTTCTATAAAAATTGGCAGGGAAGAAAGTTCAATGTTTTTTGGGAGTTTTTGCATAACATCAATGAGTGTATTTTCACTTGTTTCTGCCAGCAGTGTATATCTGTATTTTTTCTTTGCCTGTGAAAAATATTTTTTTATTATTTCACTGCTCATTGGATGGGACATTGAGGGGAATCCCGGCATAAAAAAGAACCTCCTGTCTAAAGCAAAACCGGACATATTGTTTACCGGATTTGGCAGTAGTTCTGCATTTGGCGGTATCTCCGCCATGTGGATACGATGGGGATATGCCTCGTCACCAAATTTCTTGATAATGTCTTGTTTAAATTTTTCATGTGTTACGGGCATGGAGTTTCTAAAAACTTCTGATGCCACTTCACGTGTCAAATCATCAGGTGTAGAACCGATACCGCCAAAAGAAAACATCACTGCTTCTTTGTCGTCAAGTATCATTTTGTAGGTGCGTTTCATCAGTCCGACATCGTCTTTGATGACAAAAGAGGCAAAAAGTTCCTGTCCGTATTTTGCAAGTTCGTTTTTTAAAAAATCAAAATGCTTGTCAATGCGTCTTCCGTTAAGAATTTCTGTTCCAATTATAACTGCATAAAAGTTCATCATACCACTTTTTACATAATTATAGTATTATTTCATAAATAATCAATAAGGACAGAAAATGTCATATATAGAAAAATTAGAAGAACTGTTGACAAAAAGTGTTATTCCGGATATTACAGAAAGACTCGATGAGATTTTTGAAGAGATAGCCGGAAACAAAGAGGCAACACAGGATGCCAAAGAAGAGATAGAAGAACTCCGTGAATTCAAATCTGACCTCGAAGATGTTGTAGGAGACATTAAAAACGGTGATATGGAAGAGGAAGAGGCAAAAGAGCTTGTAGCGGACATATTGGCTGCACAAGAGTGTGAAGATGAAGAAGATTTTGGATTTAAAGATGAGGAGGAAAATAAATGAGAATAATTCTTTTAGGTGCTCCGGGTGCAGGAAAAGGAACACAGGCGCAGTTTTTAACCAAGAAGTATAACATCCCGCAAATTTCTACAGGCGATATGCTTCGTGCCGCAATCAAAGCGGGAACCGAGATGGGAAAAATGGCAAAAGCAGCTATGGATGCGGGACAGCTCGTAACAGATGACATTATCATCGGGCTTGTCAAGGATAGAATTGCACAGGATGACTGTAAAAATGGCTATCTTTTAGACGGGTTTCCTCGTACACTGCCGCAGGCCGATGCCCTAACCAATGCAGGAATTGAAATAGATGCCGTGATAGAAATAGATGTACCGGATGAAGAGATAGTCAAACGCATGTCAGGAAGACGCGCGCATTTGGCAAGCGGGAGAACCTATCATATTGTTTACAATCCGCCAAAAGTAGAAGGCAAGGATGATGAAACGGGTGAAGATTTGGTGCAGCGTGATGATGACAAAGAAGAAGTAGTACAGGACAGACTGAAAGTCTACCATGAGCAGACAGAGCCGCTCATAGACTACTACAAAGAACAATCTGCAAAAAATCCAAATATCAAATATATCAGAGTCGACGGCACTGCCGACATTGCAGATGTTGAAAAAGCGATTGTCTCAGAACTCGGTGACTAATCACCTACTATGATTCGGGTCGATAGACCCGAATATTTTCACAGCCTTTGGCATCACGCAAATACTGTGCGTGGAGCTGGCTCATTATGCCTTTGTCACAGTACAGAAGATACTCTTTGTCCTTCGGAAGCTTGTCAAATTCTGTTTTTAGTTTGTGAAAAGGTATTTTAACAGTGTTACATGTAAGTGCTATGCACTCTTCTTCGGGACGAATATCTATAACCGTAAAATCACCACTTTGTATATCATTTATGACTTCGACAGGAGCCAGGTTAGTAATGTCATCCACTATTTCATCAATACTTAAATGCTGTGCATTTTTTACTGCTGTATCAAGTACATCATAGTTGAATTTTTTTGCTACTTTCTCCATACGTTTATGCGAACCGTGCGTGATTGGGTTTTGAGAAATAACACCACAATATTCAGGCATACTTTCGGCAAAATGACGAGTGCCGATTTCATTGGCTATGTTCATGATGTCAGGTTTGTTCATTGTTGCCAAAGGACGCAAAATGAGCTTGTTGCTGACTTCGTCTATGAGTGCAAGATTACGAAGTGTCTGGCTTGAAACTTGGGCAACACTCTCTCCTGTTACAAGGGCATCTATCTCCATCTCATTGGCAACTTTTTCAGCGGCTTGAAGCATAAGCCGTTTGAGCATTACACCCATATAAGTCGGTGGTGTTGCTCTGAAAATTTCTGTAAGCACATCATCAAAGGCAACGGAGACAAATTTGACTTTGTGTGAAGATCCAAATTTGTTCCAAAGATACAAAGCAACCTGTTTTACACCGATTTCATGTGCCATACCGCCAAGATTAAAGAAAATAAAATGCGTTTTTATTCCTCTCTTCATTGTAAGGTACGAAGCCACAGTAGAATCAAACCCGCCAGACATCAGTGAGAGTATATCCCCCTGCGTTCCGATGGGAAAACCGCTGAGCCCTTTGTATTTTGCAGAAATAAAATTAAGCTGGTTTTGAATAAGTTCCATCTGTACAATCACATCAGGATTTTTCAACGAAACATTTTTTGCTTTTGAGTTTGCTAAAAGGTGTCCACCGACAGTTCTTTCTATATCAATAGAGCTGAAATCATGTTTGCCTGTACGCTTGACTCTCACCACAAAGGTTTTATCAGTAAGAGAATCAGCCACCAGTTCACGAATTTTTGTTTTAATTTTGTCAATAGTGTCCATGTCGTCAAACTGCAGCACTTCAAGTATCTGCTCAATTCCCGGAGTATCTAAAAGTCTTTGTCTGACTTCAGGTAAGATATCTTCAGGGGTTAAAACTTCAATTTTATCGGAAAATTTTTTTACTTTTATATTGGTATCAATACGCTGTAGAATTGTGAGCAGGTTATTATAAAGCTGACCGACCATCTGGCGTTTTGCAGAGGGTCCTTTGATCATAATTTCAGGAAAAAGTTTTAAAATGAATTTTTGCACCGTGGGGGCCTTTAGATTTTTGATTGAATAAACTCTTGCATCTCGTGAACTATCTCTTCAATACTTCGTTCACCAGATATAACTTTTAAAATGCCTTTTTGCATATAAAAATCTCTGATCTGAGGTAATGGTTCCATATAAATTTTCATACGGTTGTTAAAGACTTCGTTGTTGTCATCTTCACCTCTGGCGCGTCCAAGTACTCTTTCTCTGGCTGTCTCTTCGCTTACCTCTACCTCAATAACACTGGAGAGTTCAATGTCTTTATGTTTTTGCAGGTAGGTATCAAGTGCAAGCATCTGCTCTACACTTCTTGGATAGCCGTCGATGATAATTATGTCAGTCGGAGAAGATTTTATAGCATTGATAATCGTCTCAATGACAATATTTATAGGAACAATTTCGCCTTTTGAGATATATTTGTGTATCTCTTTGCCCCGTTCACTCCCGCTCTCTACTTCGGCTCGCAGCATATCACCGGTAGAGTAGTGTGTTATATTGGCATTGTTTTTGGCTATTAGTTCGGCATCTGTAGTTTTACCGGAGCCTGGAGCTCCGATAATAAGAAAGAGTTTTTTTGTATGCGACATAATATTATGCCTTTGTTTGTTCACGCAGGCGTATATGTAAGTCACGCAGTTGTGCATTGTCAACAGGACTTGGTGCTTTAGTTAACAAACAAGAGGCTTTTTGTGTTTTAGGAAAGGCAATAACATCACGAATGCTTGTTTTTTTCGTTAAAAGCATAATGAGTCTGTCGAATCCTAAAGCAAAACCACCGTGTGGAGGTGCACCAAATTTAAGAGCATCTAAAAGGAAACCGAATTTTTCCTGCGCCTCTTCTTCTTCAATACCAAGGAGCTTAAAGACCTCTTCTTGTATCTCTTCTTTGTGGATACGAATAGACCCGCCACCAAGTTCTGTACCGTTTAAAACGATGTCATAGGCGATAGACTCTATCTCTTCTACATCATCTTTATCTGTATCTTTTGGCATTGTAAATGGATGGTGCAGTGCTTTTACGCGACCGTCTTCGACTTCAAACATTGGAAAATCAACAACCCATACAAATTCAAAAGCATTTTCGTCTATCAGATTCATTTTTTCATGCTCGGCAATGAAGTTTCTGAATCTTCCCATGTAATCCCATACCGTTTTTTTGTCACCTGCACCAAAGAAAACAACATCACCGACTTCAAGTTCGGTTCTTTCAATGATAAGCGCTATGTCTTCTTCTGAGAAAAACTTAGTCAGAGGACCTTTGAGCCCGTCTTCTTTCATCTGGAAATATCCGAGACCATGCGCACCAAATTTACGGACATACTCTTCAAAAGATTTCATTTCACGTTTTGAAAATATCAGATCAGCACCTGGAACTTTGAGTGCTTTAATACGGTTTACATGTGGTTTTTTTGCAATATTTGTAAAGATTTCATTGTCACATCGCTCAAAAATGTCTATGACGTCTACCATTTTAAGGTCATAACGCAAATCCGGTTTGTCAGAGCCGTATAATTCCATAGCATCTTTATATGTAATACGGTTAAAAGGAGGCTTGATTGCAACACCACAGGCATCAAACATTGCCACAAGCAGATCTTCGGCTATTTTCATAACATCTTCTTGGTTACAAAAACTCATCTCAACATCTATCTGCGTAAATTCAGGCTGACGGTCTGCCCGCAAGTCTTCATCACGGAAACATTTTGCGATTTGAAAGTATCTGTCAAATCCGCCAACCATCAAGAGCTGTTTGAAAAGCTGCGGTGATTGTGGAAGTGCATAAAACTCACCGTTATGGACACGGGAAGGGACTAAATAATCTCTTGCACCTTCGGGAGTTGATTTTGTCAAAATCGGTGTTTCAACTTCCAAAAATCCGTTTTTATCCAAAATGTTTCTTGCCGCAATCGCTGCTTTTGAACGCAGGCGAAAAACTTCATACATATCAGGATCGCGAAGTTCCAAGTAACGGTATTTGAGTCTTGTCTCTTCACCGACATTTTTATCGCCAATGACAAAAGGAGTAGGAGCAGATTTGTTTTCTATAATCAGTTCTTTTACAACAATTTCAATAGCACCGGTTTTCAAACGGGGATTTGTCAAACCTTCTCCGCGAAGACGAACGGTTCCTTTGACTATTAAAACATATTCATCACGGACATTGTTCGCAACTTTATGCGCTTCTTCGGAATCCTCAGGGTCACATGTAAGCTGAATAAGCCCTGTTTTGTCACGCAAATCTATGAAAATAATTCCACCGTGGTCGCGATAATTATTCGCCCAGCCGGTAAGAACGACATCTTCTCCAACATTTGTTTCATTTAAATCTGTACAGTAATGAGTTCTCAAAATATAGAGTCCTATATAAATAATTTTCGCGATTATACCTAAATATAGTATAATTAACAAAATTATTATACAAATGAGCAATTTTGAAAACAAATACAATTAAAAAAGTCGGTGTTGTTTTACGACCGTCCACTCCTGAACTCAAAGAGAGCTATTTTAAGCTTGAAAAAATTTTTAACAAACATAACATAGAAGTAATTATAGACAGTATCAGCGGGGGCATGATAGGTGTTATGGGGATGGAATTTGAATACCTGTGTGAAAATTCAGATATCCTTGTAACGCTTGGAGGAGACGGAACACTTATATCGACTGTCAGACGCTCTTTCCGGCATGATGTGCCGATATTTGGCATTTATGCCGGTTCTCTCGGATTTTTGGCAGATATCAACCTCAACGAATTGGAAGAGTTTGTAGCAAATCTGGTTGCAGGCAATTACAGAGTGGATGAAAGATCTATTTTGGAGGCCCAGTTTATACAAAACAACAAAGAAGTTGTTCTTTATGCCTTTAATGACATTGTTATCACACGGGCTTCCGTTTCGAATATGATACATGTAGAGACATTGGTCGATTCAAAAGCATTCAATACCTATTATGGTGACGGTGTGATAGTGGCTACTCCGACAGGCTCAACTGCATACAATCTTTCAGCAGGAGGTCCTGTTTTGTTTCCTTTGACAAATGTTTTTGCCCTGACTCCAATATGTCCGCATTCATTGACACAAAGGCCTGTGGTTTTACCGGGGAAATTCTCCATAGAGATGAAAACACCAAAAGACAAAGCATTGCTTATAATAGACGGACAGGACAAGCATGAACTCGAAATCGGACAGAGTATACATATAAAACTGGCCAAAAAAAGAGTCAAACTCATTCACAGAGACGAATTCAACTATTTTGATGTGTTAAAAGAAAAACTGCACTGGGGTGACTAGTCTATATTGATACTGGATGAACTGTCAGAATTCTTTTTAATCATTCTTTTTATCTGCTCAGCTGTATAAATTTTTTGCTGAGGGTTTTCATTAAGCAGATCAAATCTTATTTGTATGGTAAGTTTGCCGAGTGCTTCTCCCAACTGTTGGTCATCATTGCTAAGTGTTCCGTCTTTGGAAAGTACTGAAAGGACTTTTAGGAAGTTGTTGTATTCATTGAGAACAGCAGGTGAGGCAAAAATGGCAAGTCTGTGTGTCACAAATCGCAGTTTTGTTATCTCTTTGTCAGTCAGAAGAGACTGTTCTGACATGTTCTCCATCAAGTCCAGAAGTCTTTCGTAGGTTGCCGCTTTTAAATCAAGAAATTTAATATTCTGTTCTTTTTCTATTTCAACTTCTGTCTGTTTGTTCAGCAGCAGGGCGGTTATAAAAACTGTTGCAATGGTACCAAGAATGATGAGAACAATCTCCTGGGTAAAAGGAGTGCTGTCAGTCACTTTGTATGCATAACGCAGATAGGCATAGCCGGCAATGAGCGTTATAAATGTCAGAAGAAGATAGAGGAGTTTTTTTGTATAGTTGTTCATGTAACAATCTGCCTTTAAAAATAATACGATAATTGTATCTAAATCAAATAAAGATATAATAAGAGCATGAAAACATTAATACATTATTTACTTGCTATATTTCTTTTGCAAAGCTCTCTTTTGGCACACCAAAACCATGCTGTTGTTTTGCAGTACCATCGATTTGATGAAGGCAGATACCCCTCTACGAGTATATCTATAGAACTTTTTACCCAACAGATACAATACCTGGCAGACAACAACTATACCGTCTGGCCATTTTCTAAAACAGTAAAATATTTGCTACAAAAAAAAGAGCTTCCGGATAAAACGGTTTCTATAACTATAGATGACGGATATCGCAGTGTCTATACAAAAGCCTATCCTTTGTTGAAAAAATACAAATTTCCTTTTACTGTATTTGTCAATTCTGTTCCTGTTGTGCATGAATCTGTGCATTATTTGACCTGGGATGAGATGAGAGAGATGGGAAAATATGGTGCAGAGTATGCAAATCATACCTATTCGCATCAGTTTTTAGTGCGTGATGGCATAAAGGATCCCAAAAATTATAAAAAACATGTTACAAAAGAGATAGAGTTGTGTGAGGTGAAAATCGAAAAAGAACTGGGTAAAAAAGTATGTACAAATCCAAAAATACTAGCCTATCCTTTTGGCGAATATGATGTGAAACTTATGCAGTTGGTCAAAAATTTAGGCTACATTGGTGTGGCACAAAATTCAGGTCCGATTTCAGACAAGAGCAACTTTATGGCTTTGACACGGTTTCCAATGTCGGGAGGTTTTGGCGAGATGAAACAGTTTGTACTGAAAATCAATACGCTTCCTTTGCCCTTAGAGGCTGTTTCAAGCGAGGAAACACTGGTGACACAGGCGAACAATCCCCCTGTTTTAATCTTAACACTGCAAAATCCTTTAAAAGATTTACAGTGTTTTACCGCAGAGGGGGAAAAAATACAAATGCAGTGGCTGGATGAAAAAACTGTGAAAGTAGCATCAATCCAACCTTTGCTCTATCCTCGAAACCATTATACATGTACCGCCCATGCACAGGGAGATGCATGGTACTGGTACAGCCACTTGTGGGTTGTTTTGAAGTAAAACTACTTTGTAAATGCGGCACTCATATAACCGACTACCTGTGACTTGTCTCCGCTGGCATCAGCACTGGTTCTGTAATCGAGCAGTGTCGGTTTCAGACCGTTTTGTGCTGCTGCAATCAGCATCGCTTCCACGCCTATAATTCCGCAGGCTTCACAGCCCTGATGCAACTCAGCAGGATTGAGATTGGCTATGGCATCAAGACAAATGGTATCAAGAGTTTTTGCCTTTTCAATGTCATAATAGTGGCTCAAATCCGTACTGATAACAACAACAGTATCTTCATCTTCTAACAAATACTCAATAACTTTTGCCAAATTGGCCGGATTTTCATTTCCATAGACAAGTTCCACAACAGAAGCTTCCGGCAGATAGTTTTTAACAAAGGGCATCTGCACTTCTGTTGAGTGCTCTGCATGGGCATCCGGCTGAAAATGCAGGCCAAATTTTTCTATCAATGCATCGGCAAGCTTTTTATCTATAGGTAGGTTTCCAAGTGGTGTTTCATAGCTGTCATATTCGGCAACACTTGTGCCGTTTAAATAAACACGATGGCTGGGCCCTATAACTACCACACGTTTTGCATGGGAGTTTTTTAGTAACCTAAAGGCTATATTTGCCGTAAATGCAGAGTAAATATACCCTGCATGAGGGACAATAATAGCCCTTGGCTTTACATGTAACACTGATTCATCTTTAATGGACTTATCTATTATTTTATTGTAATGCGCGAACATTTTTTGTATTTCTTCTTTGCTTGCGGGATAAAACTGCCCCGCAACCGCATCTTTTCTTGTACTCATTTCCATACTCCTTCTATAGCTCGTTTGCATTTTGGACAATGTCCGTCAACGAGAGAATTTTTTGTGACTGCATAGCCTGTTCTGTCTATAAGTAACGTACCGCAATCCGGACAGTATGTATCACCGTGGACGGGAACATTGCCCATATAAACATACAATAAACCTGCTTTTTTTGCTATATCACTAGCACGCTGCAGTGTCTGTAGTGTTGTATATTCATGGTCCTGCATTTTATAGTCAGGATGAAAAGCACTTAAATGCCAGGGTACATGTACGCCGAGATCATTGGCAATAAATGATGCCATTGCTTCGAGGTCTTCGTTAGAATCATTTTCACCTTCTATCAGTAAGGTTGTAACTTCAACCCAAATGCCTTCTTTGACCATGCCTCTGAGTGTCTCTTTGACAGCCTCAAGTCCGCCTTTTAGAACCTTTTTGTAGTAGGCATCGTCCCAGCTTTTAAGATCAACATTGGCAGCATCAAGCCACGAGGCCATATCTTTGACAACTTCCGGGGTTTCAAATCCGTTTGTGACAAAAATATTTTTTAGACCTTTTTGCCTTGCTATAACGCCGATATCTTTGGCATATGGGTAGAATATAGTCGGTTCATTGTAAGTATAGGCGATGGAAGAAGCACCATTTTCTATGGCTAAATCAACCATTTTTTCAGGTGAGATGTATACACTTTCATCAACTGTGTGCTCTTGTGAAATTTGCCAGTTTTGGCAAAACGGGCATTTAAAATTACATCCGACTGTTCCAAAAGAGAGTGCAGTCGTCCCTGGTAAGAGATGATACAATGGTTTTTTCTCTACAGGGTCAACATTTAAGGCACTTGGATGCCCATAAACAAGTGTCTTAAGTTCCCCATTTTCATTTTTATTGACTCCACATACACCGACTTGCCCCTCTTTCATCTGGCAGTAGTGTTGGCATAACATACATATAATTTTTTCTTTTTCTGGTATTGTTTTATAATAATTCATATTAGTCTCCTACAGTTAAGTCTCTTTATTGTAGGAGACTCAACTATTGGATATTTTAGCCAAATTATCAAAAAAAGTCAAATATGTTTTTTTTAGTTATTGAATTTATAAAAGTACCGCATTCCTATATCACTCATCTGTTCGTTATATGCTAAATAATATTTAATTTTTTTGTTTTGAGATAAAAATGTAAGAACATTTTCATGAAAATAGTGCTTTAAAAGAAGTTGTATATGATCTGTTTGTTTACATGTAACGGCAGCTGTGCACAAAAGGACAATAAAAGGTTTTGCTCCAAGTTCTCTGTTTTCTTTATTTGCACGCATTGCATCACGAAGCTGTGTCTCTATGCTCCATTGCCTAGTTTTGTTTTTTTGGAGAGATTGTTCTATAAACGCATCTGTACACTCATTTGCAGGTACACTTTGCAGTGAAATCATCGTCTCAATATGATCAACACTTACTAGTCGTTTCCAAAAATCCTGTTCTCTTTTTGCTGCATAATTAAGATTTTTGGTATCGCTGTTAAGGGCGACTATATCAACATTTCGTATTGTTGCTTTATTGCTGTCACTCTTTCTGTTTTCATTGATCAGCGCAACGGGGTAATCTTTTTTATAGATTATTTCCGTAGAGCCTGCATGTTTTACTATGTAGTCTTTTAATATTTCTTTATTACATGTATTGCTTGCTGCTGCTGTATCTGCAAGATTTTTGAGTATTTTTTGCATTAGTTGTATTCCTTACTTAAAAACTTTTGAAGTATTTTTGAACATATATTTTAACTTCTTTGAGTAAAAGTCACCTTGATATAATAGTTTAAAAGGAAATTATATGTTAAAAAATAAGAAATCTTCGATAAAAGGTGCATTTTTGGGTGCGCTTGTTGGTGATGCTTTGTGTCTGGGTTCGCATTACGAGTATGACGCACAAAAAATATACAAAGCATACGGAAACAAACCGATAGAAAAATTTATGAGTCCGGGTGAGATGATGGGCGGACAGACACATGGTATAGGTTGGGGAGAACGCAATTATCATCCCGGGAAAAAAGCAGGAGGAACGACTGACTATGGTGATTACAATATAGTCATTTTAGAGCATCTCGCAGCTACAGCCAATCCGCCAAGAGAATTTGATGTCGCCGCATTGCTGCCACACTGGATGAACCGCTTGGAAAACGGGTGGGGTTCATGGATTTGTACAATGACAAAAGAGACTTATGCACAAGTGAAACAGGGCATGCCGGTTGAGCGTTTGGGTGGAGGTTCCAATGCCACAGCCATCCGTCATGTTGCGGCACATGCCTACTATAATGATGAAGAAACACTTGCCCGTGTTGCGCGCCAGACAATGTTTACACATCGTCATCCCGAAGCACTTGAGGGGGGCGAATTTTTTGCCAGAGTTACGCACCGGGTTATTAACGGTTCTACTCCACGTGATGCCATTGAAACAGTGGCAGTACAGATGGGAGGCTTTATACAAAACAAGGTGGTGCAGGCAATAGCAAAACACAAAGAAGCAACAGATGAAAACAGTGAACTTTCAAAAGAGCAGTTTTGTGATGATTTGGCACTGACATCTATGGCAAAACTCTGGGATGTAGGAAGAAGCGAACCTATAAAAGTAGGTAAAGCTTCTCCCACACAGGGAACTTTACCGGGTTCTGTCTATTTTATACTGAAATATGCTGATGAACAGGATGGACTCAATAAAGCCTTGGCGGCAAATGCAATGGTTGGCGGAGACAATGCTTCACGAGCAATTGCCATAGGAATGGTACTTGGTGCATACTTTGGAGTAGATGCAATTAATTCTCAATGGAGGGAAACTCTTGATCAATGGGAATATTGCGAAAAACTTTTAGAGACACTGCCTCTTTTACAAGAAGTGTAAAGTTCGGTTTTGTCATAAAATTTGCTATACTTCTACTTCAAAAATTTGACAGTTTTTCGGAAACTAGGTTTTAACCTAGTCCTTAGTCTTTTAAGACGTATAGCCAGACTAAAGTCTGGTTGCCGAAAAACATTAATTTAAATTCGTTTTGAATGATTTTGGAAAAAAGGATGTACAATAAAATTCCAAAGTGAAATTACAAGAAATAACCTTACAGTTTTAATGACTTTGTTTTATGAAAAAGCCATAGAAGATGCCATACTGGGCCCTTATTTTATTCATGAACTTGGAGATGATATGCAAAGTGAAGAGTGGGTTGAGCATATTGATCTTTTGGCTGATTTTTGGTTGGCCAAGATGCTTGGTGAAAAAACCTATAAAGGGAACTTTATAGGTGCACACATTAAACTTCCCCAAATCAGCAGAGAAAGTTTTGACAGATGGCTGAAACTTTTCTCTTTGAGTGTTGATGCAGTCTATGTGCCTGAGATTACCGAAGTTTTTAAGAAAAAAGCAACCTTGTTCTCTCAACAGTTTATAAACAATACATTAAAAATCTAAATAAATGCTGTTTCAAATTTTTGACTAAAATCCATAACATTATCCGGACTGATATTATTATTTTGTAAAAAAGCAATAATCGCTTTTTTGTTTACTTGTTCTTTGGTACTACTCATTTCTTTTCCTTTGTTTAAATTTAGGCTCAGTCATGATGAACATGAAAGTCCGATGTTTTTGTACTCTTGCGGTGTTTCTTGTGCAAAATGTTCAAATTCCGGCAACTCATCATAAGGATTTCTTGCAATATCCAAAAGTGTCTGTACCATTGAAAAATCGCCTTTTTGCGCAAGTTCTATAGCTTTTTGAAGCATATAGTTCTTTAAGATGTATTTTGGATTGGCTTTGAGCATGGCCTTGTTCCTTTGTGCAGATGAGCGTTTTTCTTTTTCAAGACGCTTGTCATAGAGTTTTAACCAGTTGTCTATGGCTACAGGATTCATCGCAATATCATAAAGATCTGACCTGTTGCCATTGTAATGGCTGAGGGTTCTGTAAAACTGGGTGTGATCCACATAGGCATCCTGCAATGCTCCGACAAGTTCTTCTATGAGTGTAAAATCTTCTTCAAGCACCTCTTGCAGTCCGAGTTTTTTACGCATTTCATGCAGATATGCATTTGGATAAAGAGACGCTCCATACTCATCAAGCTTTTTTTGCATTCTCTCTTTACAAATGAGAGGAGAGAGGGCTTTTGACAATTTGGTAAGATTCCAGTAGGAGATATTTGGCTGTTGGTCATAGCTGTATCTTCCAACACGGTCTTTGTGATTGCAGACATAGTTATAGTTGAAATCATCAAGCATAGAAAAAGGACCGTAATCAATTGTTAACCCTTCTATAGACATATTGTCCGTATTCATGACTCCATGACAAAAACCGACAGCCTGCCATTTTGCAGTGGTAGTTGCAGTTTTTTGAAGAATTTCACAAAACATTTGAAAAAAACGGTCTTCATCATCTTTTAAATGAGGAAATGATTCGGCAATAACATATTCGGCAAGGGCTTCAAGTTTTGTGTATTGCTTGGTATAGTAAAAGTTTTCAAAAGAGCCGAAGCGTATCCAGCTTGTTGCCATACGCATTACAATGGCTGCCTCTTCCATCGTATCGCGAAGAATCTTTGTTTTTGATCCGATAATCCCAAAAGCACGTGTTGTCGGAATCTCTAAATGGTGCATCGCCTCACTCATGAGGTATTCCCGTATGGAAGAACGCAAAGCTGCTCTGCCGTCTGCCATACGGGAGTAGAGTGTTTCACCGCTGCCTTTGAGCTGGAGATTCCATCCATTGATACTTCCTAAGTTACATGCTCTTCCATCTCCAAGCCAGGGGTTGTAATGTCCGAACTGGTGACCCGCATAGCACATGGAAAACGGACGGGAACCTTTTGGCAAGAAGGTACCATTGAGCAGTGGAACAAAAGAGGGATCATCGCCGGCATCAGTATCAAGACCAATGAGTTTGGCAGCTGCATCATTAAAGCTTACCAAACAGGGGTCTTGTAGTGGCTGAGGATCATGAAAGCTGTAAAAATCACTCTCGAGTGAAAGGTAGGGTGTCTGTAAAATCATATCATTAAGTTTCATAGAACAATATTACATGCAGAGGGCTAAAAAGAGGGCAGTATTCAGGATTTACTTTCTTATTTTTTGTGCCAGCTAAGGAAAAGAATTATATAATATTTTCTTAAGAGCACCTCTAAAGAAGAAGGAAATAAATTTTGACAGATGAAAAAACTGCTATATACTTTAAAGTGACACCTGCGCAAAAAGAGACGATAGATTTAAGAGCACAGGAAAACGGTTTTGATGATATTCATACATATTTAAAAGTTGTGGCACTTAGAGCACAGACCTTCAGTATCTCGGATGCAGGCTTGTCTGCAGAAGAGCCTACGGTAGAACTTGGATTCAGTGTAAATAAACTGCAAAAAGAGATACTTGAGGAAAAAGCGCAAGAAAGCGGGGCAAAAGAGCTTACAGAATTTTTAATTTATGTTGCACTGCACGGAGTAGTGACATCAGTCATAGAAATACGCTCAACCGGAAAGCTTGATTCGATGCTCGAGCGTATTATGGCAAGTAAAAGGAGATAACAGTATGCTGATTAAACCGCATGAGGTACAACAGGTAAGCAATGAAGTGATTAATATGCTTCATGATGAGGAAATTGAGATTATTAACAGTTTTTATGATGCAGTCGTAGCAAAAGATATAGAAAAAATTGATGAGCTTTTTAAAGTTGTTTTGTTTGATGTTGAAGACCATTTTCAGACAGAAGAAGAGATGATGAAACAAAATAATTATACCAATTACCAAGTTCACAAGAATGATCATGATACAATGAGAGAAAAGATTGCAAAGTTTTTTGAAAGATGGCTTGTTTTAAAAGGTCCTCTTGAGCTGCAGGATTTTTTAGAAACTGATTTTAAAAAGTGGCTGGTTTTACATGTATCCAAATGGGATTCAGAGATGGCCTTACATTTGGGACATGCAATGTAAGTCTTATTTTTTCAGATACGGATTCATGTCTGAAATTGCGTCAAGCGCCTGTTCGAGTTGCTCAGGGGTCAATAAAAAAGTATTGACCCCTGCATCAATCAATCCACCGATTTTTTCTTCATCATTCGCAAGAACCAGGGCAACCTGCACCTGTTCTGGTTTCATCTGCTTTGTCTGTTTTATAAAAACTGTTCCCTCCAACGGGTCTGTTGTTATATCATTAATGACAATATCATAGGTATTTGCATAAATCAGCTTTAAGGCCTGATGTCTGTTGCGTGCTATATCTGTTTTGTTAAAATATTGAGACAATGTTGTACTGTCTGCTTTTAAAACTGTTTTTTCATCCTGTATAAAAAGTATATTCCATTTTTTATGCATTGGAGCCCTTTAGTGTGATAATCTTGTTTTTAATATGGTATCGAGTTCATCTTCATAAATAATCTCTTTTTCAAGAAGAAGAGATGCGAGTTCTTCGATAATATTCCAGTGTTCATCAATAAAATTTTTAATATTTTTCTCACTCTCATTCATCCATCTTTCAAGTGCCTTGTCGATTTTTGTATGGTAGTGCTCTGTATCTTTACTGACACTGCTTCCTTTTTGTGCATCCATAATTCCGTTGATATTAATGTAGCCGACTTCTGCGTCCATTCCATAATGTGCTATTGCCTTATAGGCATCATGCGTAGCCTGTTGCAGGTCATTTAACGCACCGGAATTCATTCCGTCACTGCTGCCAAAACGCTTAATCTGTGAGGTTCTGCCTGCCAGAGAAACCAATATTCTGTTTTTAAAATCTTTGACAGTCATATTGTCCTGAATTTCATTATAATCATTGGAAATAAAATGTTCATTGTTGTCTCTTGGTGTCAAACTTATATGTTCTATGTGTATGTGAGGCATCAGTATTTTAGAAGCAACTGCACGCCCCGCTTCATAAACCGCTGTCTCTTCAAATATCTGCTCCGCAGAGAGATAGGTCTGTTTTTCTCCATATTTAATGGCATTTATCTGCTCAACTAGGATTTCCTGTGTTATAGCAGGCAGTCCGTGACGCAGACAGTAAAATGATGCTTCTTTGCTTAACAGTTCAAGTTGTGAACCGGTAAATCCTGCAGTGTGCATAAGCAGTCTGTTCATATCAAAAGAACCGCTTGAAGGTTTGTTTTGTATGATTTTATTTAAAAAATATTCTCTGGCATCTTTGTCAAGGTTGTTGACTTCAATATGTATTTCAATACGACCCGGTCTGATGATTGCACTGTCAATATTGTCTTTATAGTTGGTTGCAGCGATGACAAAAATATTTTCACCTTTTGTATCTGAAAAACCATCTATTTCTGAAAGAAGTTTATTAATTGGGATCTCTTTTCCGTTATTTCCACCGCGCTTACCGATGGTGTCAATTTCATCTATAAAGACTATAGCAGGTGCATACTCTTTTGCTTTAGCGAAAATTTGTTTTGTTTTTACCGGGTCAAGAAGTTCAAGTCCGGTTACAGCGATGAAAGGCAACTCTGCTTCTTTTGCAAAGGCTTTTGCCAGCATTGTTTTTCCTGTTCCCGGCGGTCCGTAAAGCAGCATACCTTTTGGCGGTGCAACATCAAAACTCTCAAGAAGTTTGGGCTCTTTAAAAAAGTTAATCACCTCTTGAAGTCTCTGTTTTGCTTTATAATGTCCTGCAATATCATCAAAAGAAACGTTTGGAATGTCAAAAACCAATCCGTCTTCACTGAAGTCTTTGATTTTTGTCACCTGTTTAAATCGAATGTTGAAAATTTTATAGTTTATCACGCCCCGTTTGCTGGTAATAGCATCTTCGACATCAAGTGTAATGTTTTTTCTGAAAAGTTCTTTGACAAGGGTTTCATCTTCTATAAGAGGATCAATCGTTTCTTTGAGGTAGTTGATACAGCTTTTAGAAATGGAGATTTTAATTTTATTAAATTCGCTTGTTTTAATACCTGAATCCATTATATATGCTGTTATTCTGTCAAAAAAAGTGGTGCTGACTTTGTCTTTGATGCGTCTGGCATCGAGTTCCGGTGCAAAGTTCAGAATCTGTGTTTTCAAAAAATCTTCGAAGTTCTCTTCAACTGAAAACTCAATGTTGTATCTTTCTTTGAAGCCGTCTTTATACTGCAAAAAGACTTTTTTTGCAATATTCGCATAGGCATCGTAGTTGAGTTTGTTAAAAAGACAGATATTTGCCTGCGAAAACCTGGAAACCAATTCCGGTAAAATTGCTTCCTGCCAACCACCGCTTCTGCTGTCCCTTTTTCTTTCACGTCTAATGGCTTCCAGAATCATAGATTCAGCCTGAATATAATCCTGTTTTACAAGCTCTTTAAAGCGGTTGTCAAGATAAAGCTCTTTTCCAAGACTTGTAGTGATGATAAAAATTGCCTGTGTAAAATCAACCATATAGTTGGCGTTTTCTTCGTTGTATATAATGTCCGGATCTTCACTGCAGGGAGCATCGGTAACTTTGTCCCATCCACAGCCGTCACGCAATTGACCGCCTTCAAATATACCAAGAAGGTTGCTTTGAATGATGTTGTCACATTTTTCAAAAGCATCAAGTACTATAATCGCTTTGGGGTTTCTGTGTACAAAACCTGTCAGTTGACCGACACCGTAACCTTTCCATCCTGCAGGATAGCCATAAAGTTCACCACCGTTTTGTTGATGGTATTGTGTCATATCAAACTTCATGATTTTATATTTTGGCAGATGTTCACTCATAAGCTCAGCCAAAAAAGTTTTTCCGGTTGCAGGAGAACCCAAAAAGAGGTAAGTGGCTTTAGGCGCTTTTTTGTTTTCGCTTATATCATTTTTCATACTGTTGACGACAGTATTTATGGCCTGTTCCTGTCCGAAAAGTTCTTTTGAAAGTTTTTCTTTTAGAGTTCTTGCAAGCTCTATATTGTTGTTTGCTTGCACAATCGGTTCTTTGTCTTCCTGCACCAATTTTTTGGCATATTTGTCTTCAATGATTTTTTCATGTTTTTCTACTGCTGCCTGGGCTAGTTCTGCTAAACTCGGTTTGTTCTTTTCTTCTTTGTCCATAGCTGCTTGGGCTAACTCTTTTAAATTTGGCATATTCTCATCTTTTCTTGATATAATATTTTTTAATTTGTGTATATTACTGAATTGTTGTTGAGCCTAAACATAAGATTAAAGGCAGGGGGTAAAAGAGAAAGGCAAATTAAAGCTAGCAGCCAAAAGGGGCTCCAATAGCTTTAAATCACTGGGTTGCAAAGAGGTTTTTACTGTGCACCAAACTGGCGAGAGTCCATTTCAGACATAAACGTTTCTAGAGAAAACGTAATATAGTTTGCCAGGTCTTCAGGAGTTTTTTCAAGGTCATTTAATGTTAAAGGCACAATCTGAATATGTGAGTCAGTACCATTTACAGCATATGTAAATTGAATATACGGACCTTTTGCCTCATCATGTCCTTTGACATTTTCTGTAACCAAAACACCAGGAATAAAATAATCAACTGTTACATCAGGATTCACCTGAACCTTGTCAACAAGTTCCACCACTTTTTTTAATTTTTTTACTTGTTCTTCTACCATAATGACACTCCTCGTAATTTGTATCAGCTTTATAGCCAATTTTTATATTATAACAGACAGCATGGTAGTAAAATAAAACAAACTGAAAATATAAGAATTAGATTAATTATTTTATTTAAGACTGTAAAAAGATTATCATTATCATTTGAAATAAAATTTAGCTATACTTTTATGATTAAAAACTAGGAGAGTGTATGCTTTATGATACCGTAGACAGAGCTAAAGTAGAAGAGATGGTGCACCGGTTCTATGCTGATGTACTCAAAGATGATATTTTAAGCCCTTATTTTACAAAAGCACTGGGAAGTGACCTCAAGAGTGGAAAATGGCATGAACATTTAAATACATTAATTGGGTTTTGGCTGCTGATGATGAATGCAGAAATTGGTTACAAGGGTGATCCTTTTCCTCCGCATGCATTTTTGGGGCAGATGTACAGAGAAACATTTGAACGTTGGCTGATGCTTTTTAAAAATGTTGTTGATACTATGTTTACTCCTGAAATTGCTCAAAGGTTTTACAAAAAAGCAGATATTTTAGCCGAACAGTTTATTGAAAATTTAGATATAGATGAAGAAGAGGAGGAGGAAGAGTAGATGAGTGAACAGGCAAAAATATTAGAAGAAATGCAGCAACTGGTTATGCAAATTCTTAAAACCGGTACAGCCACTGTAGAAGAGGGCGACAGACTTGATGAACTTGAAGAACAAATGCTCAAACAAAAATGCTACAGGCCGACTGATACTCAAAACAGTGCAAATCAGGGTGAAGAGATTGCAGAACTCTTTTTTAACAATGATATGACAGGTGCAATAAATAAAATGATAGAGTATGACATTACGCCAGAAGATTTTTTCGGATTTGCAGCCTATCATTTTGAGGATGAGCCTCGCGTAGGAATGTTTACAAAATCATTTATTGATAATGTAAACACAACTTATAAATCCAGGTCTTAAACAACGAAGTTAAAATAGATAAACTCTATTTTAACTTTGAAGCAATATCTTTGACAGCATCACTTGCGTGATTGAATGCAAGGGCAATACTCCCCTGATCCGTAACAACATCACCAATAGTATAAAGACCTTTTACATTTGTCTCAAAAGTTTTTTCATCATATACCGGAACATCCCATTCCCCTGTTTTAACACCTGAGTTTACAAGGATATCTTTTGGAGTAGTACCGCCAAGTGCATAGACTGCTCTGTCATATTCACCGGTAGTTCCATCTGTAAAATTTACTTTGATTGCTCTTTCTGTACCCGGTTCAACACTTGCAACATCTACACCGAGTTTATTGATAAGTTTGCCGTTGTCAAGGTACTTCATACACATTTGTGTATTGATTGGATTCATTCTTTTTATTTCAGCCTGTCTGTAGTTGAGTGTTACAACACAGTCTTCCATACCTTCCATTTCTATTAAACCATAGGCATACTCACCGGCGGTATCTCCACCACCGACTATCATTACATGTTCACCGTTTTGAACTTTGGAAAGGTTGAAGTTAAGGACACTTTTGAGTTCTTTGGGAAATTTGTATTTTGGTTTGTTAGGTTTCCCCATGCGACCAACCGAAAGAATGACATTTTTTGCTCTCATATTTTCAAGAGCTTCAGCTATGCCGTCTGTAGCATAAACAATTGAAAAAAGTCCATCTTCCTCTTTTTCAATTCTAATGATTTCATGGTTATATTCAAACTTGTCCAATACGCCGGCTTCACTTAACTTATCATTCATTTGTTGGATATAGTCTTCTTTTGAACACTCTTCAAAAGTAACATTGCCGGTAAATTCAAACTTGATTCCCATCCAGTCTTTATCTACTCTTTTGCCTTTTTTGTAAAACTTGTGAATCATATCATTATGATGCGGTGCCTTGTCTATAACCATAACATTTTCGATACCGGCCAGTTTTGCTTCTATAGCAGCTGCCATTCCGCCAGGACCTGCACCTATTATTGCCAGGTCTACTGTCTTTGGATTATTTTGCGCCATTTATTTCCCCTTTTTGTCGTAAAATTCAGGCCGTAGTATAGTAAAATTCAGGAAAATATTCTTGTTAATATCTGTTTATGTTGTTTTTTTAATATATTTTTAAAATATCCTTAGTTTTTAAAGGATTTATTCCACTCTGCTTGGATGCTCTGAAACAATTTTTCGAACCTCTTCATGCGCATCTTTGCTTAATTTTTCCAGTATATCAAGTGGTGTAATCGGATTTTTTGCAACGGCTGCCCGTACATTTTCATCTTCGTCTTTGCTGAGTTTGTTTAATATCTCCGGTGTTGTACTTGGATTTACCGCTATAGAGATCTTTACAAAAACATCATTGTGACTGCTGAGTCTGTCCAGTATGTCAACAGGGGTATTTGCATTGCCGGCTACCCATGATACAACTTCTGTATCTTCACTGAGTGCAATGAGTGTTGCAACATTAGTATTTGGGTGTTCTGCCACAAATTCACGAACAAACGGGCTGTCGTCTTTACTCAGTTTGTCTAAAGTCTCAGAAGCTGTATTGATATGTGCAGCAACTCTTGCGCGTACAAACTGGTTTTCATCTTCACTTAATTTATCCAATGCTTCCGTGGATGTCTCTGGGTTGTTTGCCAGTGCTCTGCGAACATTCTCGTCACTGCTTTGTATCGATTCTAATTCTTCTTGTGTTATCATTTTTGCTGTTACCTTCATAATAATATGGTTTTTGATTTCATGAATTGTAGCTATAAGTCTCTTAAAAGCTCAGTCACAAGAAAATGGAAACTTTTTTTCTAAGTTATTCATCAAGTCTTTCTCTCTTTGTGATGTGACATTCTTTTTCAAATACTCCCAGAACTCTTTTGCTGCACTGACAACCCTGAGCCACTCTTCATCCTGCAGTATTTCCTGAGGATTTGCATCCGGTTCCATATAAAAGGCTGCAAGTTGATGAAACTTTTTTGCATGATCAGCCTCTTGTTTGGAAACATTTGCATGCCGGACAGCTTTTTCGTAAGCGTCGTCGAGTGCTAATATCTCAAAATAGGCACTTATACATTCATCAAAGGAAGAAGACCACACTTCATCTTCAGGCCATTTGGCCGTTTGGGGATAGACCCATGCCATCTCTTGGAGTTTGAGATTTGAAAATTCAAAGATTGTCGTTATCCAGTAGAGCCGCCATCTTTGTTTAAGTTCGACATCACTGATATCATCCTGCAGATTTGCCATGAGCATAGTACTCTCCTTTGGTAGGGTTTTATAAGTTGAATCTTACCCTTTCTTGTCTTAAGCCTAAAGAGGTTAAAATTCAGTAAATATACAAGGATGACAAATGAGCATGACAGGAATGATATTTCAGTTTAACAGTGATAACGGCAAGGGATTGCTTATGTTATCTGACGGTGAGACAAAAGAGTTTGACACTAGCCAATGGGTAGAGAAAAGTAACAGGCCTTTCGTAGGATTGAAAATCTCATATGATGAAAGTGGTGGAAAAATCAGTGTGAAGCCGTACAATGAGGCAACAAAAGAATCTTCCGCCTACTCGAATGCTGATGAGTGTATTCTTCACTTTAAAGAAGAGGGATTCAAAGTTGTCAAGAACACTGCAGGTGAAACGACGCGGACAATTACACTGAGAAAGTATGAAATGGGTGACTTCGCAGAGGTTATAATCAAGTCTGTGAACGATAAAATTTCCGTAACCCATATGGTGAACGGGAAAAAAACCAACTGATTTTTTTTATTTTTTTTTAAGTATCCAATGGTATTATAATCAAAAAAAGGAGACAATAATGAGCGAAACAACAACGGAAAAAGTGGACTTTGACAACATGAGTGTCATCCAAAAAATTAATGCTGTAGATAAAATTATAGATGAAAAAATCAGAGAATTCTTACATGCAGATGGTGGAGATCTGGATTTTATAGATCTTAAAGAGACAAACGGTCTGACTGATATTTATATCTCATATGTCGGAGCCTGCGGATCTTGTGCAAGTTCAGGAGGAACACTGACTTCCATTCAGAGAATTTTAAACGGTCAACTCGAAACCGACAATATCAGAGTATATGCAGTTTAGCATACAAAAGGAAAAAAATTGATTGTACAAGAAGAACTTTCGATGGTAGCAATACCGAGTATGAATAACACACACCTGGAAGAAAGTCTTCTTATAAACAAACTTGAGGCAGCTGCAGGCAACAACGATATAGAATCAACGCTTGCAATGCTCAAGGAACTCCTTGCACATACTTCCATACATTTTTCAGAAGAAGAAAGTATGATGCAGGAAACAAAATTTCCATCATATAACTCGCATAAAGCGGAACATGACAGACATTTAAGCGAGCTTGCGCATATCATTAAGTATTTTGAAGAAAAAAGAGATACGAATGCGATTATGGCTTACATAAAGGGGAATTTACAATCTTGGATGCTAGATCATATTAAAACGATGGATACGCTGATGGCTGAGTATTTTCAATCAGCTAATTCCTAATACCTTAAAACAGCGGCATCAGCCGGCTGTTGTTAGTCTTCGTAGGTCGGAGAAGTATAGTCAAATCCAAATTTCATCTTTTGGCTTATCTCTTCATCTATCTGGTCTATAATCTCTTCGGTTATATTTTCAATATTTTCGATAAACCTGTTTTTTTCTCTTTCATGCTTAAATGAGTGAATGGTATAAGATTTTTCCTGTGTAAATGTCTCTAAAAACTTTTCTAAAACATCATCCCAGACTAAAGTAACTTCTTTGCTTAACTGGTTTTCTTTCCCATCTTCGGGAAGTGTAAAATTAAAAACTATATTTTCTTCATATGTAATGACTTCATACTTTTCATTTGCTGTCAATTTGTATCCTTTTTAAAATTGACAGTGTACCTTTGTACTTTTTGATTGTACTTAAAATTAAAAACACTAATAATTTTTTAGCTAACGGGAATATATGTCTGATACATTTCCCACCATCGGGCCAAGTCTCTTGCTTCTTGAGAGAAAGGATTGTTGACTATTCTTTCAAAAGTGGCAGTATCGAGACTTTTAAGCTCCTGTGCAAGTTCACTGACACACTCTACCGGATAGTCATATGAACTTGCACACTCTAAAATGACATCCGGCACTTCTTTATCTTGAGAAATTAATACATAAACATAAAGCTCACAGGTTTTGCGTGCTTGTACATCTCTGTTGTTTGGGTTCATTTTCTTCCTTGTAAAATTATAATGTTTCGAGGTCTTGTGCCCAAAGAGTAAGCTCAACTTGAGAGAGCTGTCGGCTGATGCGTCCGACTTCTTCTCCTTCTTTGAAGGCAATAATGGTTGGAAGTGCACCCACTCCATACTCTTTTGCTGCTTTTTGATGTTTGTCGGCATTTATTTTTAAAAACCTTACAGTCGATCCAAAACCAAGTGCCGCATCTTCATAGTATTCATACATTGCCATACACGGACCACAGGTAGTAGAATAAAAATCAACCAACACTGCAATACTGTTTTCTTTGATGTGCAGCATGCAGTTTTCATCATCTGCTTCAACAACAAAAGGATTGTCGAGTTCTGAATGGCACTGTTTACATGTAACGGTTTCTTCTTTCGATTTGCCTTTGCTGCTGTTAAGCGTGTTGCACTCTGAACATACTATTTTAACAATTTCCATAATTTGCCTTTTTTTATATCTTTTTGCTTTGATTATATTAAAACTTAAGTAAGAGACACTTAAGTTTTAAACGAAGGAAATAATCTTAAAATATGGGTTTTTAACAGCAGTCTCAAGTGTACTGATTTCATCAAGCACAAGCAATGTTTCATGATTTTTTGTTTTTATTTTGATACACTCCTGATGATTTTCGTTGCGAGCTGTATCAAGTGCTTTTCCTTCAAAAACAGAACCTGATTTCATGGTTAATTTAACAGGGTAGTGGTACATACATGCTATTTCAATATAGTCGTATTGCTGACAGCTAATCATTTGTTTTCCCTCGTATAATAAATTTATCAAGTCATTACATCCAAGGGAGTAGTGGTTTGATAATTATTTTTTAGTTTTTGATAAAGTCGTTTTTGTGTTTGTCAAATACTAAAAACAACTTACAGTTAAAGAGTTGAATGACAGTCATTTTTCCTTATGAGGTTTTATGCCACTATCTAAGAAAGCATACTGCGTTTAACCTAAGTAACTTACCTATAGGATGCCAGGATGGGTTTTATCTCAATCCTCTATCGTTACGAGGCTGTAAGAAAAAGTTAAACATACGAAAGGATACACAATGCACTATTATGTAGGTATAGATATAGCAAAGAGTTTTCATGTTGCCTGTGTGGTTAATCAAGATGATAAAGTAATAAAGAAGTCGCTCAAGTTTAATAATGACGAGAATGGCTTTAGTGAATTGGTTTTACTTTTGAACTCTATTGATGAAGTTTCAACCTTTACCATTGGTATGGAAGCAACAGGAATCTTCTTTGAAAATCTCTATCTGTATTTGAAGGAGAAAGGGTTTGATGTTATACTTTTAAATCCTTATCAAACAAACAGATTTAGAGAGTTGGACACCATGAAAAAAGTAAAAAATGACAACATTGATGCTTTAATGATAGCAGCTTTAATTAAATCAGGAAGATACTCCAAAGCCTATGTAAGTGAAGATACCTATCAAAGTATCAAATCACTATATAGACACAAGAATAATCTTCTTGAAGAGATGAAAAAGCATAAGCGACAGATATCTACACTTCTATCTGTAGTCTTTCCTGAAATGGAGCAGGTTGTAAAAGACCCATTTAATGTAACAGGGCTTGCTCTGCTTGAGAAGTATCCAACTGCAAAGCATTATGAGTATGCCAGTGCAGAGAGGATACTTAAAACTTTTCGAGGTATTAAAGGCAATAACTTTAATGAGCAAAAAGCCAAAAAGCTTTTAGAGTTAGCCAAACACTCTGTCTATCAGGGTAATGGTGTAGATGAGAGAGCTTATGTCATAAAGTCTCATATTCGACTTATTAAACTTCTACAAGAGGAGCTTAAAGAGCTTGAGCATGAGATGTTAAAACTTTTTCATCAAGCACCAAAACTTGAGATTGATGAAGAACAAGAGGTTATGGATATTATTGACAACCTTAGAACCATTCCGGGTGTGAGTGATAAAACCATCTTTGCACTCATTAGTGAGTGTGGGGATTTGAGCAGGTTTAAAAACAACTCTCATCTTATTGGTTATTTGGGCCTCTATCCTACAATAGAGCAATCTGGCAATAAGCTTAGTTATGGTCCTATTGCAAAGCGAGGTGCAAAGTTAGCTAAAAAAGCGTTATATCAAGCTGCCATTGCTGCAATCAGACACAACAGTGAACTTAATAAACTCTTTAGAGACAAAGTCTCTCAAGGCAGAGCCAAGAAAGAAGCAGTTGTCATTGTTGCAAGGAAGCTTGCTCATATCATTTTAGCTATTTATAAAAACAATGTTGCATATAACCCACAAAGGGTATTTCAGGCATCAGTATCTTAAGTTTCATTCAACTATTTAACAATAAGTTGTTATAGAACTTGATAAACACTATATAGGCAATTATATAAACTGGTCTATACCCTCAAGGGGCACCTAGTACTTTATCATTGTCAACCAAACAGTTTTTAGGTGTTTGATTATTGCAACACTTGAGTCAAATTCTAGATAATGACTTGTAAAAAGTGCTTCAAAAATCAAACGCTCTTAAGAGCCAAAAGGCTCTCAAAATGTTCTTTGAAAGTTTATTGTTACGGGACTATTGTCTTTTTTATTTTTTCGCTCCGTTTAAGTTATTCTTTATAGGATTGCTTTATTAGTTACTCTGCTTTGTTAACTTACTTGTAAGTGTCCAGTCTCTTCTTTAAGTCTTTCAGCTATCCAAACTTTAATGATAGACTGTCTTGTAACACCGATAAGAAAAATCAACATTTACTTTTTTAGTCTCTGTTTTTTAGAGCATTTGGTCTTGTTGCTTTTGAAAAATTAAGATACTCACTTATATCTTCACCATTGTCAAATTTTTTATCAAACTCTTTAGCTGTTATTTTTTTCATAATTTTTCTTCTCGTTTTTTCTACATCTACAGACACTTATAATTATGTTTATATCATCTAGGTTGAATATAGCCGATAAATTTCCGCTAGATAATTTATTGGCTACTATATTTTGTTATATCTTTTTCTTTTTCCAAGCAGTTGGAAACTCTAAAATTCTTTGGATTGTTTTTTGGACTTCATGGGCGAATTCTGAACCAAGATTTGTTTTGCATTCTTCATAGTAGTCAACTGAAGCATTTAATTCAGACTCAGCATCGGGGTGAAAAAGGTAAGTCATTTATGAGTTTAATCTTTGAGATATTTTTTTAAAAACTTCATTTCCATCAACAAGAGAGACACTATCTGTCTCAATATCATTTCTTCTCTTGTTTACTTCTTTTATCCATAATGCATCTATTGAACTGTTTATAGGTGTAATACTAGCCAATATCTTATCAACAATTTTAGTTTTTATGTCTATGGGTAAGATATCTATCTCATTAAATAGTTCTTCTTGTTTTAAGGCTAATATTTTAAATCCTTTATATTTAAATTATTTTATTATAACATATTTGTTTTTGAGTATTAAATCAACTGTTGATAAAGCTATCTCCGAATCTTTGAGGACAACAAACCCATCAGATGTTTGTTGCCCTTGCGCATTTGCACACTTAATAGCTTCTATTGGGTCAGGTGCATCGGTTTTTCTTATAAATCCTCCGTATTGACTTTATCGTATTGTTTATGTGTTTCAATAAAATTTATGAAAACAACTTTTTTCATTTCCAACAATACTAGTATTTCGATACATCTCTTTAACTTCGTTGGGATTGTTCCAATTAAGTTTTAAGACCTCTTTATGCCAAACTTCTAAAGAACTTTTTTGTTATGTATTTAGGCATATGCCTGTCGTCGATGTTTAAAATCAACTATAGCAACAATTAATTTTTCACCTTCAATCAGATAAAACAGTCTATAGTTGCCAATTCTATACCTATAATAGCCTTCTAGTGCACCTTTAAGTTTCTTTATATTTGTACCATAATATGGATTTTCTCGTAATTGAGGATAGACAAAGTTTTCTATTTTTGCATAAAGTTTTTTATCTATTGTCGTTTTTAATTTTAAAAATGTTTTGGTTTCTGCAATTTGATACTTAGACAATGGTGTAGTCACCATTTTTTAGATCATCTAAACCATTCATTAGGTTTTGCACAAGTTCTTTATCGTCTAAAATTTCTTGCATTTCATCATTATCTACAAACTGCGAAGATGTCAAATACTGCATTGTAGCAAACTCAATAAAGTTTGAAAGGTTTCTTTTTTGACCTTCTGCTGCAAGTTTAATCATATTGTAAACTGAATCATCTACTCTCATTGTTACGGTTTTCATAACAACTCCTTTGAATATTTATATTTACTATTATATTCAATTTTATTCATAATGTCAATATGTTTAGATTAATCATAACGGTCGAAGATAGCCGATAAATTTCCGCTAGGGAATTTATTCGTTCCTCGTATTTGTTAGTTTTTTACTACTTTAATGTTAATGACTTCCTATTTCTTCTTGAACAATTTTCTTTAATTTTTCTGTTAAAATAGTATCTTGTTCAGTTTTGAATAAATAGTTACTAGATATAAAATATCATCAGTTTTATAATAAGTGATAATTCTAAATCCTCCACTTTTACCTGTTGGTATTGAAGAGTTTGGAAATCTAACTTTAAATAGATTTTCACCTAAATTTATACCTATTTCTGGATTTGATGATAATGATGTGGCTACTCTGTTTTGTTATCACTATTTATCAACCTTTGAAATAGTATGTCCTCTAAATTTCTACTTGTGTCTATTACTAATAAAACATAAACTTTTTCATTATCAATTTTGTAAAGTATTCTCCATCTTTTATATATAATTTCTCTATATTTTAAAATACCGATTTGTTGTAACTCTGGTACTATTCTTTTTCGTTGTGGTAAAGTATATAAATTATTACACTCTTTTTTTATTTCATTAAATATTTTTTTTGCTATATTTATGCTGTCAATCTTAATATATTCAATAATTAATTCTAAGTCAAGCTCAGCATTTTTACTCCAGATAACTTTGAACTTTTTCATTTTAAGTTATCCAAATAATTTTTGCTCTAAAGTATCAAACATATCTTGCTGTTCTATAATCCTACCGTTTTCTATATCATTTTCACTTTGAACTATTAGCTTTAATAGATTTAAAGAGTTTTGCATATTTTCATAACTTTTTATATCTTGTACTACTGCTTTGGCTTCCCCGTTTTGTGTAATAATAATCGTTCTTTGATTTTCATTTACATCGTTGATAACATTTGCAGTTTTTGCTTTTAAATAGCTAATTGGTTTTATATCTTGACTTAAATGCATAATTCCTACCTTCTTTAAAGATGAATTATTGTACCAAATTTAAATTTAATTTGGTATTAATTGAACATTACCTTTGGTGATAACGACTGAAGATAGCCAATAAATTTCCGCTAGGTAATTTATTGGCTACTCTGTTTTGTTATCAGTTTCTTCTGTAGGTATGTTCATTTTATTACAATAACTCTCAACTTCTGTGTCATTTTTAAAATAATCATCACAAAATTCGTTTAATTCTTTTTCTATTGATTGGTAATATCTCTCTTCTACAGCAAGTGCCTTTTCTGTCAATTCAATAAAATTTTCATATTTCTGATTAACTCTACATAGTTTATCGATAGTCTTAAAGTCAAGTTCTCGAAATTTAGATTGAAATAATATTTTACTCTCATAAGGATTTGCTTTTAATTCAATTATCCCTATTCCAAAAGATTGATTTAATCGTTCCATTTCATCTTTTAACCTATCACTTATTTCAAATGCAACTAGGTATCCATAATTTGCCCAACTTGAATTTGAAACAGCTTGAAAATAACATTTTTTTAGTTCATAATCGGTATTTATCTCTCGTTTTATTTCATAAGAAGTTATTTTAAAAGTATCTGCTTTATTTAGTATTTTCATAAAAGCTTTATTAACTTTTGATGTTAAATTTAAAAAATCAATGCCAACCATATCAGGATGTATCCATTTCTGATGGTCATCTTTACTATTTTTAGATTCTTCATGAAGGATTGTTTTAGAATATATATTCTTATTTTTCAAATAACTACTTAGTAATTTGTGTAAATCTCGTTCTTGATAAGTTTTTTTAACTTTAGACTCTTTCTTTGGAGTACTCACTATTGGAATATCCGATAAGTCTTGCTCATTTTTTGATAAGTAGTAAAAATGTGTACCATTACTTGCTTTTGTGCGTCTCACTCTAGAATCATTTTTTCGAATGAAATCACCAAGTAAAGCTGATATTGTAGCTTCTGGTGTTTTTGCAGTTTTGAAGTCATAGTATTGTTTAGATAAAATATTTTGATATACATCTTTATTATTCGATGGCTGTTGTAAATCTTCTAAACTTTGTAAAATTGCTTCTTTAATGGTCATTTTTTTCCTTTATGATAATATGTGCTGATAACGGTTGAATATAGCTAATAAATTGCCGTGAGGTAATTTATTAGCTACTATATTTTGTTATGCTTTGCTGATGATAATTTTCAAGTAGTCTTTTTCCATGGACCACGGCTATAAACAATATTGCATCTTCATTCAGTTTATAAATGAGTCGATAGCTATAAATAAATATTTCACGAATTGTTATATCATTAGTTTCTGGAACTTTACGACCTAACTCTGAAAATTCTTGTAGAATTTCAGCTTTTTCAAAAAACTTTGAAACTACTGATTTAGCATAAGTTGGAGAATCTTTTTCTATGTAGGTGGCAATAGACTCTATATCTTCAAGAGCTTCTTCAGACCACTCTAGCTTGAAAGCCATTTAGCCATTCTTTGTTTTGCATCTTGATGGGATGAAGTTTCACCATTTTCTGCACGGCTTATTCCATTTTTGATTTTTTCAACCACATAAAGGTGGTACTGAATATCTTCATACGTACAATTATCAGGAAGGTTTTGAATCATTTTCTGTGCTTCTTGTTTTGCAGCTACCATGAACTTTCCTTTTTTTCTTGTATTATAGCATATTTGTGTTTTGGAGTATAACGGCAGCGCGGGTGAGTGGCGACTGAATATGAAAATGTAATTTTCAGATTTGGTTGTCCACTCCTCCCGGTTGTTGTCTGATGCGGATGCAGCAGACAATAAGCGGGTGTTCAACCCGCGCTGCCGTTGTCTGAATGCGAAGCGTTCAGACAACGACTGAAGATAGCCAATAAATTGCCGCTAGGTAATTTATTGGCTACTCTGTTTTGTTAAACATTTTACAGTTTAAATCTAAATTCTTCTGGATGTTCATCATTAGGATAATATGCTTTTATTTTATAAACATTAGTTTTAATAATTTCTTCATCAATATTTATTTCTTTATCTATCAATAATCCAAACAACCATGGTCTTTCAAATTCTTCAGTATATTCAAATGAAATCAATTTGCCTTCTTCTGTATCAGATTTATTTATAGTTATAATATTTGACATTTTGACTAATTGGTTTACAAATATCAATACACTTTCATCAATGTATAAAGAAGAACCACCAAGACCTTTTTTTGAACCCATATCATCTAAAATATATGCCTTGGCTAAAGCTGTATTCATTTGAAGCTCTTTAGGATTACTTATTATAATTGGATTGTCAGTTCCCTTAGCAATATTGGAAAACCCTTCTTTTGGTCTCGTATAGTTTAAAACAAAATCATCAATTCTTGCTTCACTAAAACTATACTCTGATTTTTCTCCAAATGCAATTACTGTTCTTGCTCCTGGGAATTTATTTGAAACTTCTTCTTCAAAAATAGATATATGAGCCATGACAATATTTCTAATCCATAATTCAATCCCATGAAGAATATTTATTGAATTCTCTTCAGACACTTTTTCCAAAAAATGTGTTTTTATTACACCGTCATTTAATACAAACATGAATCCATTCAAATCAGAAAAATACCTGCTGTGAATTTTATAAAATAAATCAAGTCTATCTGTTACTTTTTGCCATTCTTTTTCAGATAGCTTCCAGTTGTTTTTTGTAAAATGTGAACCAAATCCTAATAAGTCTGACCAAGCACATAAATTTAAAGAGATAGTTGGTTTTATCTTATTTTTTAATTTATCACCTAATGGACTTGAATATTTATTACTATACATATTAACCTTTGTTTAACGGTCGAAGATAGCGAATAAAATTCCGCTAGAAAATTTATTCGCTACTCTGTTTTGTTAGCTTTCTTTTATGTTCTTCTAAAGTTTGTTGTTCTTGATTTATATACATAGGCTGGTCCACGGAATGTTTTATTACATTGAGCACAAGCCCATACATCATTATTCCCACCTTGCAAACGAATTAACTTTTCATCTGAATCAAAACATCTTTGGCAAAATGGTCCATCTTTTTTATCACCATCCATTTTCCAATAATATGATTTTTCATAAATCATATTATCTTTGATTTCTATCTTTTTTCGTAAATCTTTCTTTTCTTTTTCACTGTTGATTAGTGATTCTTGTATTTCTGCAATTTGCATTTTTGCATCAGCAAGAGAGCCTATTAATTCTGCTAATTGAAGTTTTACTTCTGCTTTATCAAATAAATCTGCACTATCTTTCAATGTTTTAGCAATTTCTATTGCCGATTTTACACTTCCAACAGCCATTCCTATATCAATCATTCATTTCCTTTGTAAGCTAACGACTGAAGATAGCCGATAAATTTCCGCTAGGTAATTTATTGGTTACTCTGTTTTGTTATGTGTGTGCTTGAAGTGGAAATCTTTCAGGGTGTTCAATCATCTCTAAACTTAAATCAACATCTAAGTTTTCCCAATATAAATGACCTTCTCCAAAGCTTTCTACTTTTGTAATATCATTAATAGTTTTGTCTTTAAACCATGGAAATTGTTCGTATGGTAAAAATAGCTCTTTATCCCCAGCGAGTATCCATAATCCATGATTTGATATATTAGTTACTTCAGTTTCCAAAATGTTCCTCCCATGCTTTTATAAAGTCTTCATAATGCTCTTCTATAATTTTTTCAACTTCATTAAGCTCTTTTCTAGAAAGTTTATAGTTTTTTGCTAATTCAATTTGAGGGTCTAACCAAAATTTAGCTTCGCCATGTTGACATTGTATATGAATATGTTGTCTTAATTCTTCTCTTGAAAAGAAGAAAAAACGATAACCTTTTATTTTTAGTATAGTTGGCATTCACAGTCCTCAAATTTATTCTATGTATTTTAGCATAATTTAAATTTGTTTACTTTCACATAACGACTGAAGATAGCCGATAAATTTCCGCTAGGTAATTTATTGGTTACTCTGTTTTGTTATGTGTGTGCTTGAAGTGGAAATCTTTCAGGGTGTTCAATCATCTCTAAACTTAAATCAACATCTAAGTTTTCCCAATATAAATGACCTTCTCCAAAGCTTTCTACTTTTGTAATATCATTAATAGTTTTGTCTTTAAACCATGGAAATTGTTCGTATGGTAAAAATAGCTCTTTATCCCCAGCGAGTATCCATAATCCATGATTTGATATATTAGTTACTTCAGTTTCCAAAATGTTCCTCCCATGCTTTTATAAAGTCTTCATAATGCTCTTCTATAATTTTTTCAACTTCATTAAGCTCTTTTCTAGAAAGTTTATAGTTTTTTGCTAATTCAATTTGAGGGTCTAACCAAAATTTAGCTTCGCCATGTTGACATTGTATATGAATATGTTGTCTTAATTCTTCTCTTGAAAAGAAGAAAAAACGATAACCTTTTATTTTTAGTATAGTTGGCATTCACAGTCCTCAAATTTATTCTATGTATTTTAGCATAATTTAAATTTGTTTACTTTCACATAACGGCAGCGCGGGTGAGTGGCGACTGAATATGAAAATGTAATTTTCAGATTTGGTTGTCCACTCCTCCCGGTTGTTGTCTGATGCGGATGCAGCAGACAATAAGCGGGTGTTCAACCCGCGCTGCCGTTGTCTGAATGCGAAGCGTTCAGACAACTATTTATTCAACATCATTATAGTAATTTCAACCTTAAATCACGCAAATAACAAGTATATATTATGCACTGTATAAAATAGTTATTTTGCTCAATATATTAAATTTTATGACAAAATGCCATATTTTTAAGATATTTGTAGTTTTTTAATTATTATTCTTAAACGGTTGGTATGCACTTTGCACTGGTATTTCTTTTATTTACGACATAGGTGGTGTGTTATGTGTGAATATTTTATTAAAAGAGCGTAAGTTAGCTTAAAATTTGAAGGGGAAATTATGGAAGTTAAGAAGAAATTGCTTGATATTGTTAGAGATACTGTGCGGTTTAAACATTATAGTTTATCTACTGAGAGAACTTACATACACTGGATAAAGCATTATATTTTCTTTCATAATAAAAAGCACCCGAAGGAAATGGGAAAAGAGGAGATTGAAGAGTATTTAACATCTTTGGCAATTAAAAACAAGGTTGCATCCAGTACTCAAAATCAGGCATTTAGTGCTTTGTTATTTCTATATAAAGAGGTTCTCGGTGTAGATATGAGTGAGTGGAATATTCAAGCTTTGAGGGCTCAGGAGAGAAAACGGATTCCTGTTGTTTTAACCAAAGATGAAGTGAAATTGGTTATAGAAAACTTAAAAGGAATTTATAATCTTATAACTATGCTCATGTATGGTTGTGGGTTAAGAATGAATGAAGTTATAAATCTTAGAGTAAAAGATATTGATTTAGGGTTTGACAAAGTTTATGTGTGGGATTCTAAGTCGTTAAAAGACAGAGTCATTCCACTACCTTTGAAACTCAAACAGAGAATAGCTGTTCAACTAGAGGCTGTAAGTGAACTACACGCAAAAGATATAAAAGATGGTTTTGGTGCTGTTTATTTGCCTTATGCTTTAGAAAAAAAATATAAAAATGCTCAATTTGAAACAAAATGGCAATACCTTTTCCCAGCCGCAAATATATCAACAGACCCTCGAACAAAAATAAAAAGAAGACATCATATACTAGCAAATACTTTAGGGCGAAACATAAAAGTAGCCGCACAAAAAGCCAACTTAAACAAACGAGTGACTTCACATATTTTTAGACACTCCTATGCGACACATCTATTACAAGCTGGAATAGATTTAAGAAGTATACAAGAGTTATTAGGGCATAAATCTGTTGAAACTACTATGATATACACTCACGTTATTTCTGAAATGAATAAAGCAAAACTCATAAGTCCGTTAGACTTTTAAAGGCAAAAAAAAATGATAGAGAGATTTTATTTAAAAGAGTATTTGAGTTTTAAAGAAGCAGAGCTTAATTTG